>JAHIEN010000147.1 GCA_018901615.1 Candidatus Omnitrophota bacterium
AAAAGCTGATCTCTGTCCCTATTGAGAAAGAACTCAAAGAAGTGGATGGCATAAAAGAAATAAAGTCCTCTTCTACCGCGGGCGCATCAGTTGTAGTAATAAAGATAGACCCTGATGAGCGCGATAAGAAAAAGGTCGTAAGCGATATACAGACTGCTGTGGACCGCGTAAAAGACCTGCCAAAAGACGTATTAGAGGACCCTGTCGTAGTTGAGGTAACCTCAAAACAATATCCCATAATAGAGGTGTCTCTTTCAGGAGATATGCCTGAAAAAAAGCTGCAGGATTACGCGGATGGGCTCGAAGACCTGCTGGAAGACATAAAAGGCGTCGCGAAGATAATCAAGGCCGGGTATCGCGACAAGGAAATGCAGGTCTATGTCGATCCTGAAAAGATGCGCGAGCAGTATGTCTCTTTTGACGAAATTGAAAACGCCCTGGCTTCGCGCAACATCAGCATGCCTGCTGGAGAGATCAATACAGACACCACAGAATATAGCATAAGGACAACGGGCGAATTCACAACAGCCAAAGAAGTAGAAGATATAATCATAAGGGCCAATGACGCTGGCAACTGGCTGAAGATCAAAGATGTAGCTGAAGTAAAAGGCTCTTTTAAAAAAGAAGACATTATAAATAAAACCTTTGGCCGCCGCTCCATCAATCTTACCGTGTTGAAAAAAGAATCCGGAGACGCCATAAGGATCGTAGATGAACTTAGAATAACAAGCGATAGATTCCTTAAAAACTGCCCTGATGACCTTAAGATAGCCTATGTAAATGACTATTCATTTTTCGCCATAAGGAGGCTCAATGTCCTGAAAAATAACGGCTGGGCAGGCCTGATTATCATCATCTTTATAATGATGCTTTTCTTACAGCGAAACGTGGCGCTCATGACTGTCCTGGGTATTCCTATAGCTTTTTTTACTACTTTTATCGTCATGGGAATAATGGGCATAACCATAAATATGATAAGCATGTTCGGCCTTATTATTGTCCTGGGAATGCTTGTCGATGACGGGATAATAATAGCTGAAAACGTGTACCGTTATATGGAAAAGGGCCTTTCTCCAAGACAGGCTGCCGTAAAGGGCTCGGAAGAAGTAATGGGCGCCGTGACAACAGCTGTCCTTACAACAATAGCCTCGTTTACGCCCTTACTTTTCATGACTGGCATAATAGGAAAATTCATAAGGGACATACCTACGGTCCTTATTATAGCTCTCCTGGCTTCACTCGGGGAAGCCCTTATAATACTGCCGTGCCACCTGGCAGACTTTGTAAAGATCAAATACGATGAGCATAAAAGGCCTGTCAATATATCAAAGGAATTACCCTGGTTCAAGAAGCTTGTGGCTTTTTATACCAGGATCGTTACATCCGCGATAGATAGAAAGTATAAAGTCGTTTTTGGTTTTACCATAGCGCTTCTCTTGTGCGGCTTCCTGGCATTCGGCGTGCTTAAATTCATCCTCTTCCCTTCTGCCGGAATAAATTATTTCTTTATAAGAGGGGAGGCGCCCATAGGGACACCTTTACAGAAAACAAATGAACTCATAATACCTGTTGAAGAAATAGTGTCACGATTACCCTCCGAAGAGTTGGACGCGTATGTAACCTATGTTGGAAAGATAGAGGAAGACCGCCATGACCCTTTTGGCAGTCAGACAAGTAATCTAGTGCAGGTAACAGTATACCTTACGCCTGAACAGGACAGAAAAAGAAAAGTGGATGAAATAATAGAAGAGATCCGCGAAAAGACAAAAGGCATAAAGGGTTTTACGGATTTCAGGCTTGATGAACCTGAGGCAGGGCCTCCTGTAGGCAAACCAGTTGAGGTAAAGATAAGGGGCGAGGATTTTAATGTGCTTGATAAGATTGCCGTGGAATATATGGACTATCTTGGGACAATAAAAGGCACCTCTGATATAACCTGGAACCATAAACCCGGCAAGGAAGAAATCCGCATAAAGATTGACCACAAGAAGGCCACGCTGGCAGGCCTGAATGTAACGCAGATTGCCAAGACTGTAAGGGCGGTCTTTGAAGGGGCAATAGCCACCAGAATAAAGCCTGTCAAGGCAGAAGAAGAAACAGACGTGACTATAATGTTTCCTGAAAAAGACGCTGAAAAATTAGACGTGTTTGAAAATATACTTGTCCGTAATGAATACGGCAACCTCATCCCGCTTAAAAATGTGGCGACCATAGAGACTGTCCCCGGCTC
The DNA here is from genome assembly GCA_018901615.1 of Candidatus Omnitrophota bacterium. Classification (GTDB taxonomy): domain Bacteria; phylum Omnitrophota; class Gorgyraeia; order Gorgyraeales; family Gorgyraeaceae; genus JAHIEN01. The sequence continues at coordinate 2,231 of JAHIEN010000147.1, forward strand.
GACCACCATTCATCATCTTGATGGAAAACGCGTAGTAACTGCCTCATGCAATATAGATACAGACAAGACAACTTCATTAAAGGTAAACAAGCTCCTATTGAGTAAGTTTAAAAATATTTCAGAACATTACATGGGCTATTCTGTAAAATATGGAGGAGAACAGGAAGAAACTATGGAGTCGCTAAAAAGTCTTTTAAAGGCCTTTATGTACGCCTTTCTCATCATATATCTCATACTGGCATCCTTCTTTAAGTCCATTATCCAGCCTCTGATCATCATGCTAGCGATTCCGTTTGGACTGATCGGAGTGGTAATAGCGTTTTTAGTACATGGTATGCCTTTCTCATTCATGGCAGTGCTCGGCATAGTAGGCCTGAACGGTATAGTGGTAAATGACGCCATAGTACTTGTGGATTTTATAAATAAACTGCGCAGGGAAGGCATGGACAGGCGTGATTCGATTATCACAGCAGGTCAGATGAGGATACGCCCTGTTATCCTGACCACTATCACAACAGTCGGCGGGCTCTCGACCGTGGCATACGGCATAGGCGGAAAAGATCCTTTCCTGGTGCCTATGGCGCTCTCCATATCCTGGGGCCTTATATTCGCCACAGCGCTCACCCTTATAGTTATACCTTGTTTCTATTCAATTATCGACGATATCGCGATAAGGTTAACTCACAAGACAAGCTTGATAAGAACCGCTAAGGTAGGTAATAATTCCGTAGAACATCCCTAGGTATTATTGGAAACGCTGTTTAAGACTTCTTCTGCCACAAATATAGGCGCGTCAGCCCTTATGGCCAGGGCAATGCTGTCGCTGGGCCTCGCGTCAATCTCTTCTATCCTGCCATCCACTTGTAAAACCAGTTTTGCAAAAAAGGTGTTTTGTTCCAGCTTAGTAACAACTATCTTGTCCAGCTTGGCCCCGATCTGTTTTATAGTCGAATAAAGCAGGTCGTGCGTCATAGGCCTGGGCGGAGTCAATCCGCTTATCTTCATCTTTATAGCAGTTACTTCCATGATGCCTATCACAATAGGCAAAAGGCGGTCCCCTCCCTTCTCCTTGAGGACAATTACCTGTTCCCCTCTATTTTCATCTATCCGGATTTTATTTAATTCCATCTCTACAATAGCCATGATTAAAACAAGATTAACATACGCCTTTTATATTGTCAATAACTTTACCCTGTGCAGGGCTTAAATGTAAAACTATTTTATCAACTGCTTCTTTGACCTCATCGCTGAGAGTTTCCCCTAGCTTATTTGACTTAGGCCTTATACCCAATATGTAGATCTTGGCATTCGTAGAAGATCTCAGGTATTCTATTAAGAGCTTGGGCGAGACATCATGCGTGGATATCTTGCCCGATCGGAGATCCTCTCCTGAAAATAATCTTACCTCCCCCGGCCTGCCCTCAAACAATACAGTATCTATTATAAGAATAGTATCGGGCTTAAGCTTTATTATAACGCCTGTATAATTTTCAGGCGTTACGCCGGCATCGATAACTTCGCAGTCGGTCTTTCCTTTTATAGCGCTGGCAATAGCTGAGCCTGCTCCATCATCTCCTCTGCCAGGGTTTCCAAGACAAAGGATAACAACCTTACCTTTTAAGATAGCTTTTAGATTTAACATATATCTTGAGGTTGTCTTGAAGTTGTCTGAAGTTATCTAAGGTTATCTAAAGTTACATTAGGTTACAAAAGCAACCTCAGACAACCTCAGACAACCTCAGATAACCTCAAATAACCTCAGACAACATCTGACAACCTCAGACAACCTCATATAACCTCTCTTTATCAAGTTTCCAGAGTAATTTCTCTTCTACACTTCGGACAGAGAATATTAACACGGTCCTGACGGGTAAGTTCTTCTGGTTTTTCTATCTTAAGGTATGCTAATTTAAGGTCTTTTAATGCGGATAAATAGGCTGTTGGACCTGAATAAGCCAATGGCCCAAGTTTTTTCGCAACCCATACAAGGTGGTCTTTAGAGCCCACAAGACAACCGCATCCCTCACACAAGACAAGCTCCTTCTCAATAGATTCTATTGCCTCATTCCTGTCAAATACAGCAAGGTCAAACTTATCTGACAATCTTATTCCTTCCTGCGTAATGCAGGCTGCCTGGCACTGGCCGCAGAATATGCAGCTATCAAGATGAAGCTCTAGTTTTCTTGAAGGTTTGTCAGAATCAGTTGAATCAATCACCTTTATACAGCCTGCGGGACAAACCTCGCTGCACGCAGCACATCCAACACAGCTATCTTTATGGTATTCCGGCTTACCCCTGAACTTCTTTTCAGGCGTATGAGGCTTAAATGGGTACCCTGAAGTATATGGCTTGCTGATTAATGATTTAACTGCTTCTATTAGCTCTCTTATTTTAGGATATTTCATTGTTTTTGTCTGTCTTCTTCATATCTATCTATTACGCTTTTTTCCCACAATTTCACACCTGAGCGGTGAGCGCCGCGTGCAAGCGCATGGGCAGACACAGGAGACGTCAATATCAGGAACAGCATACATAATAATGCCTTAATGCCAGACGCTGTCGCGCCCTGGATAAGAAAGGCTCCAAAAAGTATACTGCATGTACCAAGAGTTATGCACTTTGTGGATGCCTGCAACCTGTTATATACATCCGGAAGCCTGACCAGGCCCAGGCAGCCTACAAAATCAAAGAAGAGGCCTACTGCTATAAATACAAAACCTACTATATTAATCATCTAAAGCCTTCCCCTCTAAAAATTTTGCGAGCGCCAGCGTGGCTATAAAGCTCTGCAGGGCCCAGGCAATAGCTATATCAATATACCAGCTTCTGCCAGTGGAAATCCCTGTTATAACGCAAAAACCTACTATCAATATACCGAGCATATCAAGAGTTACCGCCCTGTCAGCTGCTGTCGGGCCCTTGGCAATCCTGTAAAGACACAACACACAGGAAAATAAGAGTATGAAAAAGGCCCTCTTCAGAAAGCCTGTATACGGAAGGTCCTGGTAGAAGAGTATCTCTAATGGGTAAAATAGGATTATCCCGAAAATTGTCAGGATAAATATAGCACCTATTATATAGCGTGTCCTATTTTTCTTCATTCTTCGAATATCCTCTTAAGTATCTTCTCGAATTTCTCAACTATATCTTTTGTTGCCTTCTCTATGTCCTTGTGCTTCACCTCGATCCAATGAATATAAAGGTATCCATTCCCCTGATCCACATCAACAGTTAATGTACCAGGCGTCAGCGTTATTGAATTTGCTAGAAATGTAATGGCTACTTCTGATTTAAGACTTGTCTTTACCTTTACTATGCCAGGGTGTATAGGAAGATCAGGGTGTATTACCCTGTACGCCACGTCAATATTTGCCTTAAGGCATTCCCATAAGAAAACAGGGACATAGTACAGGAACCACAGGTAGCGCATGGGATGCGTAAACAGATGTGTCCTTTTTACAAAGAAATCCCCTGTCATATACGCGACAAACGCTGACACAATTACGCCTATGAATATGTGCTGCCAGTCAAGCGCCCAGTTCAACAATGACCATGTTATAAATCCCAATATAAATAGTATAATTCTGCTAGTCATTTTATTTACCTTATCGCGACGAACACGACATTTGCATAGTCTTTGCCTGCTAAAACAGCGTCACTGGCCGCTCCAAGAAAACTATCGAAGACCCCAGGCAATAAAAGAAGGCCTCCTGCCAGGCATAAGACAGCCAATGATATCATGGAGAACTTCATGAAAAACGGGCATTCTTTTATATGACTCAACCTTTCTTTTAGTTCTCCAAAAAAGGCGTACCTCTGGACCTTCATAAAATAAGCCAAGGTCAGCAAGCTTATCAGGACAGCCCAGACAGCGTACGCAAAATGATGCGCTTGTACACAGGCTGCTATAATAATCAATTTGCTCCAGAAACCATTAAAAGGCGGGATACCAGCTATGGACATAGACCCTATCAAAGAAGTGCTGGATGTAACAGGCATCTTCTCTCTTAATCCACCCATCTTCTGCAGGTCTCTTGTGCCTGTGGCATACTCAACAGCGCCTGAATTTAAAAATAAAAGAGATTTAAATATAGAGTGATTGAATAGATGAAAGAGCCCGCCCATTATCCCCAGCGGCGTACCAAGGCCTATCCCAAGCATAACATACCCGATCTGGCTTATGGAACTATAGGCCAGCAACCTTTTGAAGTCCCACTGTCCAAGCGCCAGGCACCCTCCAATAATCAACGATAAAACACCTAGTATCATCAATGCGCTTAAGACCTGCGGACTCGTACCCAGAACATTAAAAAATACTCTTGCTATAGCGTAAATACCGAGTGACTTAATAAGTACCCCTGATAACATTGCTGAGATAGGCGCTGGCGCAGACGGATGAGCATCAGGCAGCCATGCATGGAATGGCACAAGCGCGGACTTAAGCCCAAACCCCATAAGAAAAAACACGCTGACAAGCATTATTATACGCGGACTTCCGCCTTTGGCTATCTCCAGCGACATATCCGCCATATTAAGGGTTGAGGTGACGCTGTACAGAAATGCTATGCCCAAAAGTATAAACGAAGACGCGACAGTACCCATCACCGCGTACTTAAACGCTGCCTCCAGCTCTTCATGCTCTGTGCCAAACGCCACCAGGGCATAGCTGGCAATAGCGGCTATTTCAAGAAATACATAAAGGTTAAACAGGTCTCCGCTTATTATTACGCCGTTCATGCCAGCCACCATAAGTAAAAAGAGGCAGTAGAATATCCATTTCTCAGTGTATTTTTCCATGTAACTGATGGAATATATGCTTATAAGAAACGCGACAAGGTTAACTGTTACCAACATGAAAACAGTCAAGCCGTCCATAACCATTGCAATGCCCATGGGCGGGATCCAACCGCCTACCTTATATACAATAAGGCCCGTGTCTTTGAAAATAAATACAGAGTATATGGAGATACAGGCCAGGGCGCATGTGGCAATGGCTGAAAGGACATCAGAAAATCCCTTTATCCTCTTACCTATAAGAGAATTTAAAAACGCGGCGCCTAATGGGATAACTACAAAAAGTGGCAGCAAAATTCTTGTCATAAGATCAACCTTTTAATCTTCGTATCTTTGTCCCTCGACTTCGCTCGGGACTTCGATAACTATCCTTTAAGTTTACGTATCTTCGTTATATCAAACGTGCCATATTTTTCATATACCCTTATGGCTATGGCCGCGATAAGCGCGGTAACCGCAAGGCCTATGACTATAGCTGTCAGGACAAGCGCCTGAGGCAGGGGATCGACCATGTTTAATATGGTTTGATCCGAAGAATGTATCGGCGCTCGGCCGCCTATTTTATAGCCAATCAAAATAAAGAATAGATTTACGCTATACTCCATAATAGCTATACCTATAATGATCTTTATAAGATTCCTTTTCCTAACTATACAATATAGCCCTATGCAAAAAAGCACAAGACACAAAAAATAGACTGTCATTTTTTCTCGTCCTCTTTAGTAATCTTAAATAGCATCAGAATTACAACGATAATAAAAAGCCCGGCTCCTACTTTAAAACTTATGGCAATGTTGTATAAAGGTATGAGGCCCGAGCTGAAGAGTTTAAAAGGCTCGCCTTTTGATAGAAAATTCAAAAAGAAATACCCGCCAGCAATACCGAGATTAGCCAGCGTTATAAAAATTATAGCGCCTATGCTTTCAAAGAAAGAAGCAACGCCCTGGTTCATCTTCTTAAAGGCGTCTTCTTTACCAAAGGCCAGCATTATGTGGATAAATGAAAGCGCGATGATCACGCCTCCTGCGAAACCACCACCCGGACTTATATGGCCATTCGCGACAATATAGATACCGAACAAAAGTATCAGGCCCACTGTCAGACGGGTAATCGTCTTTACTATTATTGTCATGCCTTTCTGCTGTTCTTTCATCTTTTCCTGCCTATTTTTCTCATTACCGCCAAGACGCCCAGGACAGCGGTAAATAGTATAGTCGCCTCTCCCAGTGTATCATAGGCCCTGTAATCCAACACTACAGACGATACCAGATTTGCGGCACCTGTTTCTCTAAGGCCCTGGTTCACAAAATGCTGAGCAACCTTCATGATGGGCTTGCCAAACTGCGGCAGGTCTCTCATGCAATAATAACCAAAACCTAAAAGCACAGCCATGAATAAAAATGTAATAAACGTATTAAAGAACCACCTGCCGCTTGTTGAAAATGGGAGGTCTTTTCTGATAGTAGCCCTTATCAGGATTATAACGCACAATATCTCTACGACAAGCTGGGCAATCGCAAGGTCAGGCGCTTTAAGTATCAAAAACGCTAAGGATAGCCCAAGTCCGACAACGCCCACCGCTATAACAGAAGATAAGAGGTCTTTTGCCTTTACAGCTATAAGCGCGCCGATAATCATGAATACTAACAGCACCTGCAGTTCAAACATCCATGTCACCTCACGAGACTAAAAAGAAGTATCATCATGCCAAGCAGACACCACACAAGATAACTCGACAGGATTCCATTATGCAAATACTTGAATATGCCTATAAAGAAAAATACAAACCGCTTACCCTGCTCGTATAAATCAAATGTCTTATTCTCTGCCTTGGCGTAAAGCCTTTTTATTAAAGGCATCTCTTCTATTGCCCTGTAGAACTCTGTGCCTGAGAGCCTCATGTCACTATCAACTTCTTCGCCGCCTATATATGGAGTAGTCTCTCTTATTCCCTTAAGATTCCCCATCAGGTATATAATGACCCCTATACCAAGGCCTATTATTAAAAATACCGTGGCCTTTAAAGACGGCCAGGTACCTATAAATTCTAGACCTGATGGCAAGGCTGGCGCTATAAAATATTTCAAAGGAATGGTATACGCGAACACGCCAAATACAATGCATAGCGCTGCAAGAATCGCTGGCGGAAGCCACATGGACCATAAAACTTCTTTACACTGGCCTGTTGAACTGTCCTTTGCCTTGCCTAAAAATATTGCGTGAATCAATTTTATAAATGACGCCAATGTCAGGCCGCTCCCAAACATGGCTGCGATAAGACAGAATATCCACAATACCCCTCCGGATTTAGCCTTTTCCGCCAGGCCCTGGTAGACCATCCATTTTGAAAAGAAACCGCTAAAAGGAGGCACGCCTGAAATAGACAGGGCTGCTATAAGCATTGAACAGAAAGTAATGGGCATAAATTTTGCCAAGCCGCCAAGAGAATCCAGATCTGATTTTCCGGTTCTATATTGCACATTGCCGCCTCCAAGAAATAGCCCGCTTTTATATATCGCGTTATTGAGCATATGAAAAAGACCGCCTGCTATTCCAACAGGGTTTCCTGTGCCTATGCCAAGCACCATATAACCTACCTGGCTCACCGCATGGTAACCAAGGAGTTTTTTAAAATCGTGCTGCACAAGGGCCATCATCACAGCTGCCACTATTGTCACAGCGCCTATTATCATTAGAAGGGCATTCGTGGAACTATCCAATATAAATACATTCAATACCAGCCTTGCCAGAAGATAGATGCCCAGCAATTTATCAAGGCTGGCAGGCAGAAACGCTGTTACTGGTATTGGCGCGTCTTTTGCCGTGTCAGGCACCCAAGTATGAAAAGGCATTGCGCCTGCTTTTGCGAACGCGCCTATAGCTATTAATAGAAAAGCCCAGAAACTAATAGAACTGTCTATAGCTATCTTTATATTACTTAAATTCAGGTCTCCTGTTATAAACCACACCAGGCCAAATCCGAGGATCATCAAGCTGTCTGAGCCGCCTATAATAATAAAGGCCTTTTTGCTTGTTCCCGCGGCTTTGGGGCCACCCACATTAATCAACATGTAAAGCGTCAGCCCCAGGAATCCCCATGCCGCTATTAAGATCAGGATGTTATTCGAGATAGCGGCTAGTATTGAAAACCCGATAGTCCAAATGATATAAGCGTAGTATGAGCGATACTCCTTATAAAACGCCATGAAGCGCAATGAGTATAAGGTCGCTATGACCCCAAAAAAACCTATACCCAGCACGATAAACCTGGAAAGCCCATCTACATAAAGGTAACCCACATTAACCGGTGAATTGAAAAATATTTTTACAGAGGCTGCTAATAAATATAGCGAGGTTAAAAGACTAAAGGTCTCTGTAACCTTTCTGAATCTTTTTGGAATCAAAAGGATCACAATACCCGCTAATATCGAAGTTAAAATTGGCTGCAGTAAGAGTTTCATCTATTTGATTTTCGGCACACTAAAGTGTGCCCTACAAATTTGTCGCAAAGGCCTCCATAAGCAGGCAGACTAAAGTCTGCCTATTCTCGACCTTTGCCTTAATTTTTCTGTCTTTTCCTGGGAAAGCCTTATCAAGTCCTGGCCGTCAAAGACCTTTTTGCCTGTCTTATAATCCACCACTGCCATGCGCTCAGTGCAACAATAG
>JAHIEN010000011.1 GCA_018901615.1 Candidatus Omnitrophota bacterium
CGGCACTGCCTGGCGCTGCATATTGGAACCCATCAACGCCCTGTTTGCGTCGTCGTGCTCTAAGAACGGTATCAATCCAGCGGCCACGCTTATAAGCTGTTTAGGTGAGACGTCCATATAGTCTATCTTGCTCGGTTGAACCAATGGAAAGTTGCCTTTTTTTCTGCACGACACCCTGTCTTCTGTAAAATAACCTTCTTTGTCCAACTTTGCGTTTGCCTGAGCTACTACATATTGATCCTCCACATCCGCTGTGAGATAGTCGATCTTGCTCGTTACCTTTCCGGCCTCGACCTTTCTGTAAGGCGTCTCTATAAAACCTAATTTATTTACCCTCGCGTATGTGCTCAATGAAGCTATCAATCCTATGTTCGGACCTTCCGGAGTTTCTATAGGGCAGATCCTGCCGTAATGCGAATGGTGCACGTCGCGGACTTCAAATCCCGCTCTTTCTCTTGACAATCCTCCAGGACCGAGCGCGCTAAGTCTCCTCTTGTGTGTCATCTCCGCGAGAGGATTGGTCTGGTCCATAAACTGGCTTAGCTGACTTCTTCCGAAGAAATCTTTTATTACGCTGGAGAGCACCTTTGAATTTATCAGGTGGTAGGGCATCATGGTATCTACATCGTATATTGCCATGCGGTCTCTCGCGAAACGCTCCATCCTGACCAGGCCTATCCTGAACTGCTCGCCAAGCAGCTCTCCCACTGTCCTGACCCGCCTGTTGCCTAAGTGATCGATATCATCTATCTCACCCTGTCCACTTTTCAGATCCAGTAAATATCTTATGACGTTTATAATAGTTTCTTTATCAAGAATAGTCTTGCTCAAAGAGGCTTTCATGCTGAGCTTGCGATTAAGTATATAGCGGCCTACCTTTGTAAGGTCATATCTTCTTTTGTCAAAAAACAGTCTCTCGAGAAGAGTCCTTGCGCTCTCTACTGTAAGAGGATCGCCAGGTCTTAACTTCCTGTATATATCCAGCAGTGCCTCTTCTCTTGTCTTTGTATGGTCTCTTTCGAGCGTATTGGTGATTTCCTGAACAGTATCCCGGAAAAGCTCAAGGTATCTTACGCCTGATTCCCAGATCTTTCCTATAATAACCTCATCCAGCACTTTGTTGTTTTCTAAAATTATTTCGCCTGTCTCAGGATGCTTTACATCCTTTACCACGACACGTCCGATATATTTCAACATACCCGACTTACGCGTAGGCCTCGCTCTCTCCACTCCTGTAAAAAGCCTCATGATGTCTTCGTTGGACTCATAACCAAGGGCCCTTAAAAGTATTGTAGAGAGTATCTTTTTTCTCCTGTCGATGAAGACCTGCAGAACATCATTAGCGTCAAATTCGAATTCCATCCATGCCCCGCGGCCTGGAATGATCCTTCCGGAATATATCCTCTTCCCAGTAGAGTGCAGGGTCTCTTCGAACGACACTCCGGGCGAACGATGAAGCTGGCTGACAACAACCCGCTCGTCTCCATTAATAATAAAGGTGCCATTCTCTGTCATCAGAGGCAGGTCACCCAGGTACACTTCCTGCTCTTTTGTGTCCTTTGGGGACTTTAATCTCACTTTTATCTTAAGAGGCACGGCATAGCTCACTGCCCTTTTCTGGCATTCCAGCCTGTCGTACTTAGGCCTCCCTATTGTATAATAAAGGTATTCAAGCCTGTATTTCTCATCATTGGATTGAATAGGAAAGACCTCTTCAAATACTGCCTGAAGGCCTTCGTTTTTACGCTTGGTCTTGGGGGCATCCATCTGAAGAAAATCCCTGTAAGACTCGCTCTGGATTTCCAGCAGGTAAGGTATTCTTGTGCCTTCTTTGAGCTTGGCGAAATTTTTTCTATTAGGCATTTAGGGTCCTCGATTTAATAACGGTTATTATTTAAGCTCTACTTTTGCGCCCTGGGCCTCGAGTTTCTTCTTGATATCTTCCGCTTCTTCTTTGCTCACTCCTTCTTTAACTGTCTTTGGCGCTCCCTCTACCAGGTCTTTTGCCTCTTTCAGGCCAAGATTAGTTATAGTCCTGATCTCTTTTATGACCTGTATTTTTTTGTCGCCAGCCGCGGTCAGGACAACAGTAAATGTCGTCTTCTCTTCCTTCGCCGCATCTCCCCCCGCAACTGCGCCTGCCACAGCAGCTACTACAGGTGCCTGGGCCGTAACCCCGAACTTTTCCTCGATTGCCTTCACCAGGTTGGAAAGCTCAAGAACAGACATAGTCTCTATTGTCCCGAGCATATCTTCGATTCTTTTCTCGTCAGCCATTTTGTTCCTCCTTTTTTTCCCCTGTTTTCTCTTTTTGTTCCTTTAGGGCGTTGAGGGCATATAAAAATTTACAAATGATCGCGTTTAATGCGCCGGCGAGCCCCTGTATAGGCGCGTTCAGGACATTAGCAAGTTTTCCCAGTAGTACTTCACGTGAAGGAAGGATGGCAAGAGATATTATGTCCTGCTCGGAAATTATTTCCCCGTTCATTATCCCTCCGCGTATTTTCAGCACTTCATGGCCTTTGGTAAATTTCATCAGGATCTTTGATATATAAGTAGGGTCTCCTCTTTTATCAAGCGCTATGCCGACCTCTTCTTTAATAAAATCAACCAACTTGTTGTTCTGTCCTTCTGCCAGCGCTCTCTTGACCATCGCGTCTTTAACAACCATGTATTCGCCTGATATACCCCTCAGTTCCTTCCTAAGCGCGTTCAAATCCTGTGCGCTGAGGCCTTTGTAGCTAGTGACAATAAGCAGCTCGGCGCTATTGAGCCGGCTCGAAATTTCATCTACCATCATCTTTTTGCAAGTCATCGCTAACTTTGCCATTACAATGTCCCCAGCGTTACGAGATCGAGCTTCAAGCCCGGACCCATTGTTGTTGATATTGATATATTTTTTATGAACTTCCCTTTTACGCTATGTGGCCTTGCCTTGTTAATTGAGTTTATGATGCTCGTCGCGTTATCACATATAGCCTTCTCCTCAAATGAGATCTTACCTATGGCATTGTTTATGTTTCCCAGTTTATCAAGCTTAAACTCTATCCTGCCGGCCTTCGCGGCCTTTACCGCGCTTGCCAGGTCATTTGTAACCGTGCCTGTCTTGGGATTCGGCATAAGTCCCCGCGGTCCAAGCACCCTGCCAAGTTTGCCGACATCGCGCATCATATCAGGCGCGCTTATAACCACGTCAAAATCAATCCACCCTGAAATGATCTTCGCTATAAGATCGTCCCCGCCTACGTAATCAGCTCCTGCCGCCTGCGCGTCCTTGGCGCCCTCGCCTTTACACAACACAAGCACTTTGATCTTTTTACCTGTACCGTGCGGCAATGTCACCGTACCCCTTACCATTTGATCAGACTGCTTGTGATCCGCATTCAAATTGAACGCCAGTTCCACAGTCTCGTCAAATTTTGCGGCTGGGGTCTTTTTCAGAATCGAAACAGCCTCTTCGAGCTTGTATGTCTTATTTTTATCTACCATTTTTTCAAATTGCTTTCTTCGTTTGCTCATTTTAAATTTCCTTATTCTACCTCTATGCCCATGCTCCTGGCAGTACCCTCAATTATTTTCATAGCGCTCTCGATGTCGGACGCGTTCAAATCGCTCATCTTTGTCTGGGCAATCTCC
>JAHIEN010000012.1 GCA_018901615.1 Candidatus Omnitrophota bacterium
GTTTTTAGCCAGAGACTGGAAGAAAAGCTTGGGAAATCATATAGAGAAAATCTGAAGCAGAAACCGGAATATGCTAAACCTCATTTTGATTGGGTAAAGCAAAGGATGAAATTGTTAGACAACTTGTTGTCTCTGTTTCAGTATAGAGTAGGGATAATAACTTTTTTTAAAGATGCTCATGTTGAAACTCAGAAACTTGCTGAAAAATATTGCCTTGATATTTATGATGCGATTCATGTATTAACAATGGAGCGGGTTAAAGTAAAAGATGTTGTCTCTTTCGATAAACATTTTAGAAATTTACATAGATTTAATTTTAATGTATGGTGCAAATATCCCACAGGAAATGTTGATTAGAAGCACTATATAGTATTCATATCCAGTTATTTTCCTTTTATTTTCCTTCCGACTTCAGTCGGCCAAGTAAAAAGATAGCGGCGTCTACAGCTCTACAGCAGTTTATGATAGGGGTGGGGTTCCCGACCACTTTAGATAATAACTTTCTTTGGGCTGTACTCAGAATATATAGGCAATGTAATAAACGGGTAACAAATAAGGAATAAGGCCCTTAACTCTATAATTTAAAAGGCATTGCATTGCAGTAAGACGTCCCCGAAGCTTAAAGACGTCCCCGAAGCTTAATATCATTTGAAACCTTCCTGCATATATGGTATAATTCTCTCCTAAACATGCGATTTGGGATACGGGGCGTGGCGCAGTTGGCTTAGCGCACCTGAATGGGGTTCAGGGGGCCGCTGGTTCGAATCCAGTCGCCCCGACCAATCTTTTGAGGATATTTTATATGCCAGAAGGGCCTGATTCCACAAATAACAGTAATATTATTTTTGAAAGAAGAAGATTCGTCAGGATCGCCGCTAATTTTATGGTTTCCTACAGCGATATAACCACGGCCGAGGCAAAGAACGATCTGACTCAGACAAAAAATATAAGTATGGGTGGGATCTTGTTTACAACTGACAGAAAATTCCAGCCAGACACTATACTGAAGGTCAAGATCAGATTGCCGGATTCGTCTGATTACCTTCACGCAAAGGTCAAGGTAATTGATTCAAGGCAGAGAATCAGGGGAGTATTGTATGATACCAGTGTACAATTTATCGGTATAAAAGACGAGGACAAGGACGCGATAAAAAGGGTAGTCGAATACAATACTCAAAACAAGAGCAAAAGCTAAAGAGGTGGTTTCAATGAAGAATAGAGTCAATATAGGAATAATAGGCTTTGGGACCATAGGTTCTTCAGTGGTAAAACTCCTTCTGGAGCGACGCAGATTTTTCCGGGAAAGGACTGGCATAGACCTGAACCTGTCAATAGTTTGCGACAAGGACCTGAAGTCAAAGCGCGATGTCAGTGTGCCGAAAGGCATGCTTACTAAAGATGTTGACAGAGTGATCAGTGCCCCTGAAATAGACATAGTGGTTGAGCTGATAGGAGGGATACATCCCGCAAAAGAGATCATAATAAAATCCCTCTGTTCCGGAAAGCACGTGGTCACTGCCAATAAATATCTTCTTGCGGCAGAAGGTGATGATGTGTTTAAACAGGCTAAGGAAAATAAACGCCAGGTACTTTTTGAGGCAAGTGTCGCAGGAGGCGTGCCTATTGTAAAGGCCATACGCGAAGGCATGGTCGCTAATACCTTTTCCAGTATACTGGGTATCCTGAACGGCACCTCAAATTATATCCTGAGCCAGATGAGCACTGAAGGCACCAGCTTTAAGGCCGCGCTTAAAGAGGCGCAGCAAAAAGGCTATGCTGAAAAAGACCCTTCGCTTGACATAAGAGGCCTGGATTCTGCTCATAAACTTTCGATCCTTTCATTTCTTGCGTTCGGGAAAAGAGTGCCCTTGAATGAGATCCACGTCGAGGGCATAGAGAACATTTCCCCTCTTGATATTAAGTATGCCGCGGAGCTTGGATACGTCGTAAAGCTCCTCGCCATTGCCAAACGTTACGGCAAGGAGCTGGAGATAAGGGTCCATCCTACCCTCTTGCCTTCAGAGAATCTATTGTCGTCAGTATCAGGTATATACAATGCCATATTCGTTGACGCTGACCTGGTAGGAAAACAGGTCTTTTACGGTGAGGGCGCGGGCAAACTACCTACTGCCAGCGCTGTCTTGAGTGATATAATGGGCCTGGCATACACCATTGTATATTGTAATGAATCAAATAAATACGTGGCGCCTGAAAGGGCTGAGATAGACAAGGTAAGAAAAATGGACGATGTTCGCGCGCGTTACTATGTGCATTTTTCTGCAATAGACAAGCCCGGGGTGCTCGCGCGGATAGCAGACCTTTTAGGACAGTACAATATCAGCATATCGAGCGTTGTCCAGAAAGAGAGAAGGGCGGGCCAGATCATCCCTATTATAATGCTCACTCACGAGGCCCGGGAAAAAGACATGCAGGACGCGCTCAAAAAAATAAACAGGCTAAAGACCATAAAAAGAAAAAGCGCCTTTATAAGATTGGAGAAATAATATCATGTGGAAAGGTCTTATAGATAAGTACAGGGATTTTCTTCCTGTCACTAAGGACACTCCGGTCATAACTCTTAACGAGGGCAATACCCCGCTTATCTATTCGCGCTTTCTGTCAGAGCTTTTAAAGGCAGAGGTCTATCTAAAATACGAAGGCCTTAATCCCACAGGCTCTTTTAAAGACAGGGGCATGACACTTGCGGTGTCAAAGGCAATAGAAGAGAAAAAGAACGCTGTGATCTGCGCTTCTACTGGTAATACCTCTGCCTCCGCGGCGGCATATTCAGCCAGGGCCGGAATAAAGTGTGTAGTGTTGATACCCAAAGGCGCCATAGCTCTCGGGAAACTTGCCCAGGCCCTTATACACGGCGCCCAGGTCATAGCAGTAGACGGGAATTTTGATGAGGCGTTGAACTTGGTAAAAGAGATCACTAAGAAATATCCTATACAGATCGTAAATTCAATAAACCCTTACAGGATAGAAGGCCAGAAGACCGGGGCGTTCGAGATATGCGACCAGTTTGACGGCAAGGCGCCTGACTTTCACGCCATACCTGTTGGAAACGCTGGAAATATCACTGCCTACTGGAAGGGCTATAAAGAATATAAAGACGCCGGCATCATAAAAGGCCTTCCAAAGATGCTGGGTTTTCAGGCAGAGGGCGCTGCCCCTATTGTAAGAGGCAAGCCTGTTGAAAAACCTGAAACCATAGCCACTGCCATACGCATTGGAAACCCTGCCAGCTGGAAACAGGCGGAAGCTGCCAGAGACGAATCAGGCGGCCTCATAGATATGGTCAGTGACCAAGAGATCCTGGAAGCGTATAAAATCCTCGCGAACAAAGAAGGCGTATTTGTCGAGCCTGCCTCAGCCGCGTCAGTAGCAGGTATATTAAAGCTCAATAA
>JAHIEN010000013.1 GCA_018901615.1 Candidatus Omnitrophota bacterium
ATCGAAGACAAAGAGCGGGAAATTTCTCAGTGCCGAACGGCCCAAGCCAGATTGAAAGACAAGGTGAATAGCTATCTCAATTAAAACTTGATATAACAAAATTAGCGTTTCACCAGGAACACATGCGGGCGGGAGGTAATAGGGTTCTCCTTGACTATTACACAGGTCTTGTAGACCTCTTCTATTATCTTGTAATCCAGGACTTCGACGGGTGTGCCCCGCTTCTTTATCCTGCCATCACTCAATAAGATCAACTTGTCGCAATACTCAGAAGCCAGGTTTAAGTCATGCAGTACCGTCACAATAGTCAAGCCCTGCTGTATATTGAGCTTTTTCAGTAATGAGAATATCTCGACCTGATGGCTTATATCCAGATGAGTCGTGGGCTCATCCAGGAACAGTATCTGTGGCTTTTGCGCGAGCGCTTTAGCGATAATCACGCGCTGGCGCTCGCCCCCGCTCAGTTCATCTATGAACCTGTCTTTGAGATCCGTCGCGTCCACGGCCTCAAGGGCATCAAGAGCGATCCCGATGTCTTCTTTTGACTCACACCCCAGCCTGTTTTTTATATAAGGGGTACGGCCCATCAACACGACATCCATTACCCTGAATGGAAACATAAAAACCATGTCCTGCGGCACGACACTGACTATCCTGGCCAGCTCTCTTAACGACATCTCTGATATGTTTTTGCCCTGCAAGATTATCTTGCCATTATATGGGTTCAATATCCTGGTAGCCGTCCTGAGTAAAGTTGATTTACCAGAGCCATTAGGGCCAATGACCCCCAGGAAATCCCCTCTATCAACATTAAAGGTGACATTGGTCAGGACCTTCTTTTTACAGTATCCGCTTGAAATATTTACAAAGTTCAGCATTATTTAAAATAGGCCTTTCTGGATTTTCTTAAGACATATATAAAAAAGGGAACACCCAAAAAAGCTGTAACCACGCCTACTGGTATCTCGCTTGGCGCAAGAATAGTCCTGGAAATAACATCGCACAACAATAGAAATATGCCGCCTATAATAAAAGACGATAAAATAAGCGTCCTATGGTCAGGGCCTACCATTCTCCTTGTAAGATGCGGCACCATCAGGCCAACGAAACCTATTATCCCGCACATTGAAACTATAATGCTTGTAATAAACGCGGCAAGGACCAGTAACAGTTTTTTTACACGGTCAATATTCACGCCAAGATGCATCGCTTCTTCTTCTCCCAGCGACAGGGCATTCAATTCTTTGGAAAACAGCATACTTAAAAATAAGGCAAGGCTGACCGTTATAGCTACTACAAAAACATGTATACCTTTATACACCTGTGTATTGCCCAATAGCCACCATATAATAGAATGGATCCTCGTCCCGGAAGATACAGAGATAAAGAACATCAATATACTCGAAAAAAGCGCGTTGATCAAAATACCCGAAATAATCATGTTTTCGGAAGAAATCCTGCTATCCACTCTGGCAAGGCTGCATACAAGCGCTATAGTAATGATCCCCCCAAGAAAAGCTGTGAGTCCAGCGAATACGGTTGAGAAAAATAAAAGCCCTATTACAGCACCCAGGCCCGCGCCGGAAGAAACACCCAGAACATACGGTTCTGACAAGGGGTTTCTCAATACGCTCTGCAAAATCACGCCTGCCACGCTCAGGCCCGCGCCTGCCACAACAGCCAGGATTGCTCTAAAAAACCTGAGTTTTAATATCTCGAGGTATCTTCCCTCAAATATCCTGTCAAAAGGAATGCTTACAGAACCAATGAAACAACTTAAAACAATCAATACCACGAGTAAAAGTATAAATAGATTAACTCTTCTCATAAAATAACCTGTTCAGCTCCTCTATCGCGTCTATTATCCTTGGGCCAGGTCTCAATAATATATCCGGGTCCATCCCTTTTATGATCCTTTTATTTTTTACCGCGTTGATTGACGAGGGAAAGCCTGACTGCCTTGAAAACCCCATATCTATTATTATATCTGGATCTCTTGCTATCAGTTCTTCCAGACTGAAGAGCCCTGAATCACTTCGTACGTCTCCCGCGATATTTTTACCTCCGGCGATCCTTATAACATCATCTATAAAAGAAGACACTGTCACCAGCGGATCATCAAAGAGCTGCACGAAGACTCTGGGCCTGGCGCCTTTTCTAACTCCAGGCAGATCCCTGGTCCTATTTTTAATACTTGCTACTATTGAATCTGCCTGTCTTTTTCTATTAAAAATATTACCTACGCGCTGCATATCTTTCATCAGTTCCTCTACGTTTCCGGGTGAGACCCTGATAATCTTTATACCCTTGCTTTCCAGGTATTGCGCTTTATC
Organism: Candidatus Omnitrophota bacterium; assembly: GCA_018901615.1. Classification (GTDB taxonomy): domain Bacteria; phylum Omnitrophota; class Gorgyraeia; order Gorgyraeales; family Gorgyraeaceae; genus JAHIEN01. The sequence continues at coordinate 2,334 of JAHIEN010000013.1, forward strand.
TTCTGCCATCCCCGCGTTTGTCAGGATATAATCCGGCTTCAACAAAATAATCTTTTCTATATTCGGCCTTAAAAATGTGCCTATGCGCTCTATCTCTTTTACCTCATCCGGATAATTGGAATATTCATCGACAGCCACGACAGAATCGCCCAGCCCCAGCGCAAACAGGATCTCTGTTGTATTCGGCGCCAGAGAGATTATCCTGAACTCCCGCGCATAAGCCATTGCCGCGATAAACAAAACCAGTATTAAAAACAATGCCTTTTTCAATATTCCACGCCCTGCCTTGCCCCTATTTTTTTTCTAAAAGGGTGCTTTTTGTCAATCATAAGAGTCACATAATCCGCATAGCCTTCTATGTCAGAAATATCCCCCCTGCCCGTAAGGATAAGCTCTACTCTGTCAGGCGCAGACTTCAACAGGCTCAGAAAACCCTTGTGATTTATAAAACCCTGGTCTACGGCATTTATGATCTCGTCCAGCACCACCATATCGTATTTTTTACCCAGGACAGTCTTTTTAGCTATCTCAAAATCTCTTTTTATGTCTCTCTTTAATTTTACTACTGATACGGGCGAGGTTTCAAACAAGGGATGTCTCTGCTCAAACCTGACTAGTTTCAGGCCTTTGATCTTCTCTGCAATAACCTGCTCTCCGCACAAGAGCTTTCTGGGTTTCAAGAATTGAAATATAATGACATTAAGGCCCTGGCCACAAGCCCGCATTGCCATGCCAAAGGCCGAAGTAGTCTTTCCTTTTCCATTGCCTGTATATATGTGTATCATTTTACCTTAACTTGACAAAACGAGTATTGCGCGATTTGTCAAGTTAGAGATTAGCCTTGCCTAATAATGTCAGGGTTGTGACTATTACAGCTGCTATTATAACGCCTGCCGAGGCTGCGAGAAATGTCGGCAAGAACCGCATGCGCAAAAGAGACGCTATCAGGCATCCTGTCCACACGCCTGTGCCTGGAAATGGTATGCCTACAAAAAGCATTAGCCCTATTGCCTCGTATCTCTCTATCAGCCCGGCGCGCTTCTTTGCCCTTGCGAACAACCATTCGAAAAATCTCTGCATGCGCGGGGTCCTGCTGAAAAACCTTGAAACAGGCTCCAGCAAAAAATATATCGGAGCTACAGGCAGAATATTCCCTATGATGGAAAGAAAAAACGTGACCTTTACGCCCTGCCCCAGGATCAGTATTCCTATAGGTATAGACGCCCTAAGCTCAGTAACTGGCAATGTGCTCAAAAATACGATCATTGCCTTTGGCGATAGGTTAAATGAGGATAAAAAGTTATACATATATTCTTGCATGTTAATCACTTATTCAAACCCCTCGCTCCACCCATATTTCCCTATAAGCGGCACAAAGACACAGCCTGTTTTATCGCTCTTTGTAACACAGCCTTTTTCAGATTTCTCGACCAATATAAGACGCTGACTGGCCCTGGGCCCTACAGGTATTACTAGTTTTCCGCCTGCCGCCAGCTGGTCGATTAACGGGCCCGGGACATCAGGAGAACTGGCTGTAACAATAATCTTGTCAAAAGGCGCAAATTCCTGCCATCCAAGAGTCCCGTCTCCGACCTTTACGCGGATATTGCCATAGCCAAGCTCGCTTAAAATCCCCTTTGCCCTTTCTGCCAGGACATCTATGCATTCAACTGAAAAAACCTCTTTCGCAAGTTCAGCCAATATAGCTGTCTGGTATCCGGAACCTGTGCCTATTTCCAGGACCCTGTCAGTTTTTTTAGCTTCAATGAGCTGTACCATAAGCGCGGCCATATACGGCTGTGATATGGTCTGGCCGCTGCCTATCTCGAGAGGAAAATCTCCGTATGCCTCCTTATTATTCGAGGTCTCTATAAACTTGTGGCGGGGGGTATTTTTAAAGACATCGAGTACCTTTTTGTCACTTATATCCCGCCCCAGCAGCTGTTCTCTTACCATCTGGTGACGAAAATGTTCAAGTGTTTTTTCGCAGAGATTCATATATAATGAACCGCGTAAACCTTAACGTGTCTAAAAAAGGATTGATCTGGCTGGACTGGCCCTGGTAAATCGAATCTATTTCAACAGAGGCTACCCTTAAATCCCGCCTCTTTGCCTCCAGGAGTATCTCTGATTCTATCTCGTATTTCACGGTCTTAAGAGACATATTTTCTATCGCATACCTGGACAGGAGTCTGTATCCGCACTGTGAATCGTTTATTTTCTTGCCTAATATCAGGGATATTATAAAAGACATAAAACTGTTAGTGCTCCTTCTGATAAAAGGCATCTTTCTAGGGTTGTTCATTCTGTTACCCAGGACAATATCAGCCCCTGATCGCTTGTATTCTTCCAGGAATTTGTCTATTTCCTTGAAATCATGCTGTCCGTCTCCGTCCATTGTAATAACCGCGTCACAGCCTTCCTGCAGGACATACTCAAAGCCTTCTCTTATACATCTGCCTTTTCCGACATTATTAGAATGCAATATCAATTCAGCGCCGTGCCTGTTTGCCTCTATGACTGTACTGTCTCTTGACCCGTCGTCCACAACAACAACCCTAAAACCCTTGATCAGCAGGCCCTTGACAATATGCCCGATGGTCTTAGCTTCATTGTATGTTGGTATGACTACAAATATGTTTGCTCCGTGCCAAATCTTGTTATCGTTGTTCACAATAAATAGACCTCTCTAGGCACTTAGATATTTCAAGCACTACCCGCTCTTCATCAAAGATTTGGCGCGGGGTTCATAAAACAACCGCTCCTGCCGTATCTTCCCAAAATCTTCTAAATACAAGCCACTGTCCAGGATACTGCCTGATACAATCCTCCATTACTGATACAAAAATCTCTGTTGCCTTTTTTATAGCATCATCTCTCGAGACGCCGGATTTTTCATTAACCTCTATAGGGCTTCCGAATATAAATTTATAATTCGTCCTGCCGTCTCTTATAAAAAAACTCGGCACTACTGGCGCGCCTGTCTTTAGGCTCAGGGCAGCCGGCCCCTTGGGGATACTTGCTGGGATACCAAAAAAATCCACCATTACGCCGGAATTAGTAAAATCCCTGTCGCCCGCAAGGGCAAGGATCCCGTTATTAGACAGGGCCGAAATACAGCGTTTCATGATAGAATTTACAGCTATGGCCTTCAAACCTTTTTTCTCTCTTTGCCTGGTAAAAAAATTATTTATATTTTCATGTTTATGGATAAGCACGACCGCGCTTATATCGTATCCTAACATGGCCGTAACTACACCGCCCATTTCCCAGTTTCCTATATGACAGGTAAGGGCGATCACCCCTTTGTTTTTCTTTAGCGCGCTGTCGAGATTCTCGCGGCCAATAACCTTTACCTTCTTGTCTACTTCTTCCCTGGTGAGCCTGGGTATCCTGAAAAAATCAACCAGGTATGTCCCAAAGCTCCTGAAGACATCCCTGGTCAACATCTTACATTCTTTGATATCTTTTTTCAGCACAATGCTTAAGTTTTGCGCTACCGCCTCTCTGTCTTTAACGGCAAGGGCGTACTGCACGTCAGAACACCTCTCTGCCAGCCAGTAAGCGCCTTCCAGCGGCAACACATTCGACAGGAAATATCCCAGTTTATACAACAAATAGAAGAACATAATATTCTAGCACTACATATTCAGCAACAACTCAGCAATATCCATTGCCGCATTGGGCTTCTTGAGTTCAGCCGCTCGCGTTCTCATCTCCATCAGCTTGTTGTTACTTTTCAGCAACAACTCCTTTACAAGCGCGGCTATGTCCTCGCGATCTTGCGCGCGCAACGCAACACCCTGGCTCAAGAGAAACTCTGTATTTTTCAGTTCCTGGCCAGGTATTGGCCGCACGATAATCATCGGCAGATCCTTGGCCAGCGCCTCTGTTGTAGTAAGTCCGCCTGGCTTTGTTATGACCATGCTCGAAATCTCCATCAGCTCATCCACATTATCCACGTGCCCGAACACGACAAGCCTCTTTCGATATTTCCTGGCGCGCTTACTTAGTATATTTTCTAGTTTTGTATTGATCCCGCATATCACGGCAAGTTGAAAATCTATCTCTATGCCTTCCAATGCGCTCACAATGCTTTCAACAGGACCCAACCCCTGGCTGCCGCCCATTATAAGCACGATTGGTTTTTTAGTGTCGAACCCCAGCTTATCGCAAAGTTCGCGTTTGTCATGCTTTTTGCTGAATCTAAGGTCAATTGGCACGCCAAAGGTCTTTATCTTTAACGGGTTTATCCCATTTTTTATAAACCTTGCCCTGCTTACCTCGGAAGGCATGACATAGTAATCTACATTCGGAAATATCCAATACGCATGCGGGGCATGGTCAGTCAATACACCCACCAGCGGCAGTTTAAGGTTAGAATTTCGCTTGTAATCAGCGACCATCCCGCACGGAAAGGCCTGTGTGCACACAACCGCGTCCGGCTTAAAGTCTTCCAGTAGTTTCTTTAGTTTTTTGGAATTAAACCTGTGGATCGCGTCCCTCATGCCCTGTACGCTCTTTAACACCTTTGGATTATCATAAAGATATTCCCAGACCTCCGGCTTATTGTGAATCACCGTCATGTAGGTCCTGTTTATTATCTTTTCAAGTATGGGGTTTGTGTAGCCAAAGGCATTGATATTAAGCGTCTGTGTATTCGGAGAGATCTGCTTAAGAGCTTTTTCAATAGCGCAGCTGGCCCTATGATGGCCGGAATTAGGCGTTATATACGCTAAGAGTATTCTTTTAGCCCCTTGCATATTTCACTAAAAATCTTTCCATGCGCAGACCCGCCTCTTTAAGGTCTGACATTTTAGACGCGTAAGAGATCCTGATGTGTCCATTTCCCTCGGAACCAAACGCGGTACCCGGCACCACAGCCACTTTTTCTTCTTTTAATAATTTCTTGGCAAACCCCACGCTGTCCATGCCTGTTTTTTCTATTGAAGGAAACACGTAAAACGCGCCTTCAGGCATAGGGCATGAAAGCCCCAGTTCGTTAAGTCTTCCAACTATAAACCCGCGCCTGCGCTTATATTCACGTTTCATCTCTATTACATGGCCCTGCGTATGACTTTTCAGCGCTTCCATGCCAGCCATCTGCCCCATTATAGGAGCGCATAGCATTGTATATTGATGTATCTTTGTCATTGCGCTTATCACCTCTTCAGGGCCGCAGCAAAAACCTACCCTCCATCCTGTCATAGCAAAGGCCTTTGAAAAACCATCAAAATATAGTACCTGCTTCTTCATATCTTTAAGCGTGGCAAGCGGTGTATGTTTAAAATCATACGTCAATTCTCCGTATATCTCGTCGCATATCACGATAAGATTATGTTTTATAAAAACCTTTGATAGCGCGATCAGTTCCCTTTTTGAATAGGAGACTCCCGTGGGGTTCGCGGGGTAATTAAACATAATCGCCTTTACGCCTTCTGAAATATGGCGCTCGATAAGTTCCGGCGTTAATTTAAAAGATGTCTTTTTTGTCTTAACAAACACCGGCCTGCCGCCCGCTAAAAAGACCACAGGGTAGTACGAGACATATGACGGGTCAGGCACCAGTACCTTGTCTCCTGGGTTTATAATGGCTCTCAATGCCAGGTCAAGCCCTTCGCTTACCCCCGTAGTGACGAGTATCTCTCTTTCAGGGTCATAGCTTATACCATGCTTATGCTTCAGGTATCTTGAAATGCCCAGCCTCAATTCATAAAGGCCTTTATTGGACGTGTAAGACGTGTAGCCTTTTTCTATTGAAAATATGCTGGACTCGCAGATATTCCACGGCGTTGAAAAATCAGGTTCGCCTACGCCGAGCGATATCACGTCTTTCATCCCTATGACCAGATCGAAAAACTCACGTATGCCGGAAGGCGGCATCTGCTGTACTTTTTTTGAGATCTTCATGTTTTACCTTTAGCTTTAGAACGATATCGCTATCCTCTTATCCCGCTCCGCTCTTTTTAATATATCCCCGTCCTCTTTATACTTCTTTAAGAGAAAATGCGTAACAGTGCCGCGAACGTTGTCCAGAGTTGAGAGCTTCTCGGAGACAAAATTGCTCACCTCTTGTATGTCCCTGCCCTCTACCACCAGCAAAAGATCATAGGTCCCTGACAATAAATAACAACTCACCACCTGGGAAAACTTGTATATCCTCTCGGCTATATGATCAAAACCTGAGCCTCTCTGCGGCGTTATTCTCACTTCGATCAACGCCCGCACGTTTTTAGAGTCGTTCTTTACAAGTTCCCTGTTAATGACTGTCTTATATTTCAGTATTACCCCGTCTTTTTCGAGCTTCTTTATGGCCTTCTTTACAGAACTGACATTCTTTTTCAGCATCTTAGCTATCTCTTCAGGTGTTGTCCGCGCGTCCTTCTCCAGTATCTCCAGTATCTCTTTCATGCAGCCCTCCTTGTCGCATAGCGCATAGCGCATAGCGTTTATACATTCATTCGATTATTGCCAAAACGTCCCCTACCTTAACCGTATCCCCTTCTTTTGCCACTATTCTCTTTAATACACCTGAGGCCTTTAAAGGCACATTGAATGCCGCCTTGTCAGTTGCCATTTCAACTAGCTCGTCACCCTCTTGAACAGCGTCCCCTTCCTTGAAATGCCAGAAAGAAACAACGGCCTCATTTACGCCTTCGGTTAATTCAGGTAGTTTAAATTCTATCATATAACCTCCTTGTGTGCTATATATAAGATGAGCGTGTGAAAGGACTGGAACTGTATTCCTTAAAACCCATCTTTCTTGCCTGCTCTGAAAATCTTTCAAATTTTTCAGGCGTCACAAACTCTTTGACCTCGAGGCACTTTGAATCAGGCCTAAGATACTGGCCTATCGTGACTATATCGCATCCTGAACGCCTCAGGTCTTCTATAACGCTATATACCTCGGCCTCTGTTTCGCCAAGGCCTACCATAAACCCACTTTTAATATCTGTGTCCTGCGCCTTTTTTTTTGCGTTGCGTATAACGCTTAAAGATCTTTTATAATCCGACATGGGCCTCACATCAGCATAAAGCCGCGGCACAGTCTCTACGTTATGAGAAAATATATCAGGCCTCGCCGCGATAACTGTCTCTACTGACTCTGCCCTGCCTTGAAAATCAGGAACCAGGACTTCGATCTTTAGTTCAGGATTTGTTTCTCTTAAAATATTTATGCAATCCGCGAAATGCCCCGCGCCGCCGTCTTCCAGATCATCTCTTGTAACCGATGTTATAACTATTTTACGCGCGCCTAATCTCTTAACCGCCTCTCTTATCCTTAAAAGTTCATCTTTATCAGGAGGCTGGAATATTCCTTTATTATTCTCTATGCAACAGAACCCGCAGTTTCTTGCGCAGTGTCTTCCCAGGATCAAAAATGTGCATTTCTTTTTTGAAAAACAGTTATAAATATTCGGGCAACGGCTGTCCTGGCATACAGTATTAAGCCGCAATTCAGAGATCAGTTTTTTTGTCGCCTCTATCTCCGGGTCAGATCTTACTGCCTGCCTCAGCCAGCTGGGAAACCTCGTTGAACGATAATTTGAGTTTGCTTTTAGCATCTTCTATGTCGACTTCCCGGCCCAGAACATCTTTCAATGATGTTATGCGAAGGCCCTCTATTCCGCACGGCCTGATAAATGAAAAAGGCTCGAGGTCAATATTGATATTCAAGGCCATCCCGTGATATGTCACCCATTTTTTTACGCCTATGCCTATAGAGCCTATTTTTTTGTCTCCGATCCAAATACCTGTAAGGCCGGGAATTTTCTGAGACGCAAGGCCATACATCGCCATAAGATTTTCTCCTACTTCTTCCAGAAATCTTAAAAATCTATGTATATCCCGCGCTCCATTTTCCAGCCTGACTATAGGGTACGCGACTATCTGGCCAGGCCCATGGTAGGTAACATCTCCTCCCCTGTCAATATCAAATACGCTGATCCCTCTCGAAGAAAGAAACTCATGTGACCTGAATATATTTTTTCTCGAGCCTTTTCTGCCTATTGTTATAACCGGCCTGTGCTCTGTGATAATAATCGTGTTCTCTGACTCGCCCCTGTAAACTCTCTCCGCAATCTCTTTTTGTAAACTATAGGCGTCAGAAAAATCAGTGATGCCCAGGTCTGTGACTCTCATGTGGATCTTTGATATCCCCCTCACTTGAATCTGACCTTGAAAGACTCAAGGTGCCCGCAGAGTCCCTCCAGGCTGGTCATTGTCTCGATAGCCCCTTTTTCTTTCTCAAGGGCCTTTTTTGAATAAGCGATCGTGTGTGAACTCTTAAGAAAAGACCTGACATTGAGGCCTGAGAAAAACCTGGCAGTGCCTCCTGTGGGCAATACATGGCTCGGCCCCGCGACATAATCCCCTACGCAAACAGGAGAATACGGCCCTATAAATATGGCCCCCGCGTTTCTGATCATCTTCAAGACCCTGGACGGATTTTTTACCAGGAGCTCAAGATGCTCAGGCGCGATCCTGTTGATGATCTCAGCGGCCTGTTTTATATTTTTCGCGAGCACAATATAGCCTTTATCCATTTCTTTTTTCATGGCCTTTGCGAATTTTTTAGACGTGGTCACAAGCACGGCCAACCCCTTTAAATGTTCGGCCTGAGCCATGAGATCCTGTATGACATACGCCTTGTCAGAAAACTGATTGGCGAAGATGATTACCTCGCTTGGCCCGGCCAGCATATCAATATCAACGTAACCAAAGACCTGGCGTTTGGCCTCAGTCACGTAATCATTGCCAGGCCCGACTATCTTATCGACCTTCGGGACCGTCTTAGTGCCAAAGGCCATAGCAGCTATTGCCTGCGCGCCGCCCATCTTGTAGACCTCATCCACCTTTAAAAGATTTGCTACCACGAGTATGTGCGGGTCTATATTTCCCGATTTAGTAGGCGGGCTGGCCAGTATTATCCTTTTTACGCCGGCTATTCTCGCTGGCAGGACACTCATGTAAACACTGGAGACAAGCGGAGCAGTGCCCGCAGGCACATAGATCCCCACGCTCTCTATAGGCCTGAATATCTCGCCCAGCTCAATGCCTTCCGCGTCTCTTATCTTCCACGGCCTGGGCAATTGCTTCTTATGAAACTTCTCTATATTACCCATTATAGACTTGAGGTTCGCGATGAAATCAGCGTTTATATTCTGATACGCGCCGTTTATCTCATTGGCGCTCACCTTCAAATCCTTAAAAGAAAGTTTTATCTTGTCGAACTTTCTTGTATATTTGAGGATCGCCTTATCCCCATCCTCTTTTACGCTCTGCACAATACGGCTCACCTTTTCAGCTATGCGCTTCTTGTTGCAGTAATACCTCTCGCATAAATTCTGCATTTCCTTGCTGGACAACCTTAGGATCTTCATATTAAACCTCTCTTATAAAAAATCCGATTTCTAGTTTTTAATACTATCCTTTATTACCTCCTCCGCTTTTTTAAG
>JAHIEN010000014.1 GCA_018901615.1 Candidatus Omnitrophota bacterium
CCACTTGTAAATACTACCACAAATGTCGAAAAGAATCTATTCTTAATTTTAAAAAGTTCTTCTGAAAGATACCTACAAATCCTGGTAGCTGTATCGAGCGTGGTAAGTATAAAAGCGTTAAGTATCATTATGGCTATCATACTGCCCTTGCCAAAAAGCATCGTCTTTGTCAATACGCCGTAACCTTTTCCAAACGCGCCTATAGGGCCCTCGCCTCCTTTGGAAAGCATCCGGCCCAATTCGCCTGAACCAAGCCCGGCGCCTACCGCAATAAGCGCTATTATTGCCAGCAATGCCTCGAGCGTCATACCGCCATAGCCTATACGCCTGGCAAATTTTTCATTCGGCAGCTGCTTTGAGGTAGTCCCGCTTGAAACCAGAGAGTGAAAACCTGAATTCGCGCCGCACGCAATAGTAACAAAGAGCATTGGCCAGAGCCAATCCGCTCCTTCGGGCACCCACCCTCCAAAACAGGCCACTTTCATTACAGGCCTTGTGATCACGATACCAGCAACCCCCGCGACTATACCGAAATATAATAAAAAACTGGATATGTAATCCCTGGGCTGCAAAAGAATATGCACAGGAGCCACAGACGCTATAAACGCGTAGGCCAGAAGCGCTAGTGTCCATATTGCGTATGAATTGGCGTTTAGATAAATAGGAAACCTGCCGCCCGCGGCCATAGACGCCAGTAAAAGCGCTATACCCACTACAGTAGCTATAACAATATTTAGTTTAAGCCTGTACAGCATGAATCCGACAATAAGCGCCACGCCTATCAGGCCAAAAGACGGGATTACAGTCGAAGGGGTTGTTGTGAGAGTCTTCGCGCATATTGACGTGAATACGGCAATTACAAGCACAAGCGTGAGCCACACAAAGCTCAGGAATATCAATTTCGATCTTCTGGAAATCACATCTTCCGCTATGTCAGCTATTGATCTTGCCTTATGCCTTACAGATATTACAATGGCCGCAAAGTCATGCACGCCTCCTACAAAGATAGTGCCTATGACTATCCATACAAGCGCTGGCAGCCACCCCCATATCGCGACAGCGATCACAGGCCCGACAATCGGGCCAGCTCCAGCTATGCTCGCGAAATGATGACTGAACAAGACAAGCCAATTCCTGGCAGGCACATAATCTATGCCGTCATAATATTTATACGCGGGGGTTACATTGTCAGGATTTATCTCGAGGAATTTTTCAAGTATCCTGGCATAAAAAACATACCCGGCAGCCAGAAACAAAAACGAACATGTAATGATGATAAGTGAATTCATAACGAGAAATTATGAAGGGTCTACCGTATAAAAAATTCCATGAGCTCGTGGCCGCGGTCAATCCGGAATTTTGACGAACGCGCCTCTTTCTCATTGAAATACATTATAGAATCCTGCTCTATGTCTGTGCCGTACATGGCAAAACATACATAGTCCCTGGAATGCGTCCTTAAGGATATTGGCGTAGCATGGTCAGGCAGGACCAGTATCCTAAATTCCTCATTTGAAGATTTAAAGTGGTCCAGGACTGTCCCTACTACTAACTTGTCAAATTTTTCAATACTGGCGATCTTCTCCCTGAGGTCGCCGTTATGGCCTGCCTCGTCAGGCGCCTCTACATGCACAAAGACAAAATCCCTGTCTTTAAGGGAATCAAGCGCGTACTGCGCCTTGCCTAGATAGTTCGTGTCATAATAACCTGTCGCGCCAGGCACATCTATGACCTTGAGTCCTATGATCTTGCCTATCCCCTTTATAAGGTCCACTGCTGAAATAATAGAACCCTCTACTCCGAAATGTTCACTGAATTTTGGCATAGAGGGCTTCGTGCCTTGCCCCCAGAGCCATATTGTATTCGCCGGATTCTCCTTCAGGTCAAGCCTGACCTTGTTTACCTCATGGCCGGCAAGTATCTCAATGGATTCTTCCATGAGCCTGTTTAGAAAGTCAGAGTGCTCTCCTTTTTTAGGAAGATATTTTTTTACGTTATTTCCTGTGATATCATGCGGCGGCGTGCATTTAATTTTAAGAAACCCCTTAAGATCTTCCTTGTCTTTTGATTTAAATACCAGGAGATGCCTGTAGCTTATGCCAGTATAAAACTTCATATCTTCTTTGCCCATACTTGTATTCAGCGCGCCTATCAATGTCACCGCCTCTTCAGTCGATATATGACCCGCGCTGTAATCCACCATTTTCCCGTCCGATATAGTCACGAGATTGCACCTGAAAGCCACTTCGTCGTCTTTTATATTTATTCCCATGTTCGCGGCCTCAAGAGGGCCGCGTCCTGTGTAGTATTTATGCGGGTTATACCCGAGTATAGAAAGGTTTGCCACATCGCTCGCAGGCGCCAGCCGGGCAGGTATCATGTTGGTAAGGCCGACTCGGCCTTTCTCAGCTATAAAATTCATATTGGGAGTCTTTGCGGCCTCAAGCGGTGTCTTGCCGTCAAGTTCCTCAATAGGCCTGTCTCCCATGCCATCGCCAACTAATACAATATATTTCATGAAAAACCTTTCCTCATTTGAACTGTTCGAGGTTTAACCTCGAACAATTGAGACTTGATCAAGCTGTTCGAGGTTAAACCTCGAACAGCACGCTATATTTTCCTTATCTTTCCCTTCTCCAATGCCCTTATAAATGCTGCCACGACCACTGGGTCAAACTGGGTGCCAGCGTTATTCTTTAATTCAGACAACGCGGCCTCTTCTGAAAGCGCCTTTCTGTACGGCCTGTCAGAAGTCATCGCGTGGAAGGCATCTACCACAGCGATTATCCTTGACTCAAGAGGTATCTCTTCGCCCTTTAACCCCTCCGGATAGCCTGTCCCATCATATTTTTCCTGATGATACCTTACTATTACAGCGACATTTTTTAACTTTTCAATAGGCTCGAGGATCCTCGCGCCTATCTCACAATGCTGCTTCATGATAGACCATTCCTCGGGAGTCAGGCTCCCGTTTTTGTTGAGGATGGCATCCGGAATACCTATCTTTCCTATGTCGTGCAGCCTTAGCGCAGTCTTAAGGTCATCCATATTTATGTTTTCAGAAAAACAGGACAGTCTGTTCAGCTCCTCTGCCACAGACATGCCATACAAAAATACAAGCTCAAGATGCCCTCTTGTATATGTATCTTTTTCGTCAACTGTCTGAGCTAAGGCCAGGACAATTTGAAAGTAACTCTCTTTCTCTCTTTCCCTCAACCTGTTCAGCTCGGTGAAATTTCTGGCATTTTCAATGGCAACCGCCACATGATTGGAAAGCATGGACAAAAGCTCTATCTCTATCTTTTTATACGACCTGCCTGATTTCTTCTTATCAAGTATCAGAAAACCCAGTAATTGCTTCTTCCAGAATGTCGGCACGCACACAGCGCAGTGAAAGTATTCTATCTGTTCCTTGAGCCCCAAAAGATCGCTAATATTCTTAAGGTTATTGAACACCAGAGTCGCCTGTTTTTCCTCGAGCCAGGTTATAAGCGGATTGTTGGTTTCCATCACGCCCCCGTTCAGGTGTGTGTTTGAGCCCCGTGAACCCATCAGTTCATAAGATTTTTTTGATTCATTGTAAAGGTATATGCAAACCCCTCTGGATTTCATGTATCTATTCACTATGTAGGCTATAAGTTTTACCAGCTTCCGGACATCAGTAATAAGGGCCATACCCCTGCTGGCTTGGATCAGCATATTATAATGAGATGGCCGTCTTTTCATAAATACCTTTCTAACTAATCTCATGTCTTTCCTCTTTTAACCTGCCATTATATAGAGTCCGCGCGCAATGGCAGCTTCCCGCACAGTCTGTCCCAGCTTGTCCATCTCTTTAGGGGAAATAATGGCTGTTATGGGATCAAAAAGACCGCCTACAAAAGGCAATGCCTTATCGTTGTCTCTGACCCCAAAAGCAGAGATACCATGAAGTATAATATCTTTAGGTTTAAACTCTAACCTTGAAAATTTCTCCTCAAGCTTATATAAGCGAAACATGTTTATATCGCTTATGACTATGTCAGGTTTCATACTTTCCATCTTTTCTGATATCTGGCTCTCGTTGAAAGCAGCGGCAAGCTGATATTCTCCGCCACACCTCTCTCTGTCCTGAAAATAGGCGAGCTTCGGACTATACATGATCTCGTTCGGCTCAATAAAAAGCAGGCTTGCCTTTGTCCGCACGCGATGGTCTTTAAAAAGTTCAGCAAGGCTCTGGCTCGCAGCCTTTTCTTCCAGGATAGTTCCCAGTACCTGGACAAGCGCGTTTATAGAAAATGGTTTGTTCAGGTATGCGTCGCATCCTATTTTATCGATTTTCTTTTTGTATTCATCGAGATAACCTGTAAGTATGACTGTCTTGATACTTGAATGTCTTTTTTTGACTACCTTTAATAGCTCTATCCCGTTCATATCCGGCATCTCTATGTCCAGTAAGATCAAGTCCAGGCGGCCGTGGTCTAAAAGTTTTAACGCCTCTTTTCCAGAAAAGGCGGCCAGAACAGTATACCCCTTGGACTCAAAGATGTCCTTGAGCGCCAGGACAGTATTCTTTTCGTCATCTACGATCAAGATCTTCTTACTCATACCTGACTGATCCTCTTTTTTATGCCCCTGGCTACCTCGCCTGCCTTGATCGCGTGGGCCTCCATGTCATTCAAAAGATCTATATAGCGCTTTCTTTCCGCTTCAATGTTCTGCGTGTCAAAACCCCGCGTCTCCAGTTCGTACCTGGCCTGGCCCGCGAACATGGATATCTTGTTCAGCCAGTTATTCAGGTTGTGAAACTCCTTTAATAATATGTCCTGCTGATTTTCCATGGGATTACTTACCTTTCCCTAGTAAACCCTCTATGGTTTCTTTGATGCTCTTTAATGACGCGGGCTTGCTCAACAGGGCGTCAGCCCCATTGGCCATACACTTAGCCACGGTCTCATCTTCATCCCCGAACCCCGTAAACATCACTATCCTTATATCCTGCTTTAATAGTTTTGAAATCCTCAGGACATCAGTGCCCATTGGCCCGTCTTTCAGATGCAGGTCCAGCAATATCAGGTCCGGCTGATGCTCCTTGACTATATTTATGCCTTCAGTGCCGTTGGACGACGCGAATACAGAGTAGCCCTTGGATGTCAGAAAATCTTTCACGTTAAGCAACAATGATTCTTCGTCGTCAACTATTAAGATTTTGTGCATAACATCACCCCTTTTCCTTATCCTGCATGGGAATCTTGACAGTAAATGTCGTGCCCACTTTATATTCTGATTCACATGTTATAGTGCCTTTATGCATCTCTATAAAATCCCTTATCACATACAGGCCAAGCCCTGTCCCTTTGCCTGAAGAGGCCTTTGTGGTAAAATAAGGCGTAAATATCTTGCGCTGGCCTTCCTTCTTCAATCCTATACCATTATCTTTTATGCGCATGACCAGTGAGCTGTTTTCCTGCTCCAGAGTCACTTCTATGGCGCCGTGATAATTTAACGAATCCTTCGTATATATATCTCGGCTTGATATAAGCCTTGCCTTCTCCTGGATGGCGTCGCACGCGTTGTCCAGCAGGTTATAAAACGAGTCCTGCAAAAGCGCCTCGCTCGCGATTACCTGCGGAATATCTTTGGATTTAATGACCGTGAATTTTGGCTCCCTGAATTTTTCCCCGCCAGGCCTGGAATGACTGATAAGCACAAGTTTATACGTATTTTCTATTATGACAGGTATGTCTACTTTTTGAAAATCCACGCGGGCCTTTGCCCGTTTTAATATTGCCGAAGTAATCTCCTTGCCCTTATAGACTTCCTTATCTATAAGCTCGAGTGTATTCTTCGCGTCACGCAAAAAGTCCTTCAAGCTATCCTCTTTTATGCCCTTTGTATCAAGGTCTTCGAGTTTTGACAGCAATAACTCAGCCGAAGAACTTATAGCCACAAGGCGGTTATTAAACTGGTGGCTGGCTCCAGGCGCCATATCAGCAAGCGCCTCGCGTCTGGACTTTTCAATAAGCACGGCTCTGTCTTTCTGATGAAACTGCGCATTTTCAATAGCCAGGGCTGCCTCGTTCGAGAGCACCATAAGTAGATTCAGTTCTTCCTGTGTAAAGGCGGTGTCAGCCCTCTTGTCTGAAAGAACAATAAAACCAAAAAGCCCGCTCCGCAAAAATGCCGGGATCGCAGCGCTGACCTTTAAAACAGAAAGCGTACTGGCCAATTCTTTCTGGCGCGAAGAGCTGACACCAAGCGCGAACAACTTCAGCTCCTCGGTTACCACCGGCAGCCTTTTAAGATTAAGCTCTTTAGCCAGAGAAAAATCTTTGGTAAATTCAGCGGGCAGTGTTACGTAGTCACCTAACTGCCAGAAAGCCCTGAGCCTGTAATTCCCGGTAACATCATCAATAAGATATACGGCGGCAAATTTAAGTTTGAGTATTTTAACAAGGTAATGGACCATTAATTTTAAAAGGCCTTCGAGTTTTATAACACGCAGCATGTTCTGCGAGAGTCTTCTCAATTGCTTATGAGATTTAAACTCTTCTGTCCTTAAACGCTCTTCTACCCTCTTTTGAATTTGGAGGTAAATAAAAGGGCCTGCGCTAGCCATTATGGCCAGAAGAGCCATAGGCAATAACCACCAGTTAGGCATTACATTAATAAGATATGGTTTAAGCATGGCCCCTACGCCGAATGGGATACCCAGCACAATGCCATAGACAATGGCAAAGATCCCCGCCCTGGTAATAGCCACTTTTAAATCCATAAGACGGTATCTTATTGCTGTATACGCTATTATTATAAGAAAGACCATTATAGAAATATAACCAAAAGGGTATATTTCTATATTTAACGTTGGCAAAAAATCCACAGAGGCCGTATATCCTATAAGAGACCCTACTATAAGATATTTAATCTGATTTTTCCTGACAGCTGTCAAATTCCCTGTTTTGTATTTACGGAATAAGATCGTAAAACTCGCCGACATGTATCCAAAAAATAAAATAAAGACAGGGATACTAAGGGGCCCCCATGCAGGGAAAAACCCCCAGGAATGTTTATTGGCCCCGACCACAAGCCAATCAGTACTGACAGCTGTTATACCCAAAATAAACGCGGCCACATAACCTGCTATAACGCTTTTATATCTATTTGACTGCAGGACCGCTTCTGTAAAGAACAAGATGCTTACAGATATAAACATGACGCCAAAATTATCTATCTTGAACCATTTTGCCGCCAGCATCTCATCTTTGGACAGGTACCCTGTAGCTGTAGCGATAAGCCACACGCTTACGCTTATACATATAAACAAAAAAGGCAGGGTCAACAGAGACCGTCTGTTTTTGAGCCTGGCGAATATACCTCCTATCAATATAGACAGGCCCACAACATACACGGGAACCGCGTGCGCATTGTATTCGTAGTTTTTAGGATCAAACATATACAGCATAATTTAATTCTTAAGCAGCCAACCGCCTTGAAACTGGCAAAAATTCGTCAGAATCCCTATCTCTTATAATACTCGCTATATTGTCTATTTCCCCCTGAGTTATAAAACCAAGCCTGTTTCGAAAATCCGCCAGTTTTATACCCGCCCCCTCAAAGACGTCCATTAATTCTTCGGCGTAATTATAATCTGTCGACCCTAAGTGGCTTTCCACGCGATCCATCCATAATAACAGCAATACCTCTGCCAGACAGCTGAACACCTCGTTTTCCTTTCTGAGCCCAAAATCAAAATTGACCTTTAAGTTTTCAGCTTCCGCAATGCCGGATTCCACCACTATTACGTCTTTCCGCTCCACAGGGATTTTCCCAGATACATTTTTTGGCTGGGCAGCGTCTACCACAAGGGCGCCTGGCTTTAAATGAGCGGATCTGACCACGGCCCCGGGCACGTTAGTAACCGCCAATACTACGTCAGCTTCTTTTATAAGATTTATGTTGTTTGATATAACTGTGTCGCTATGCTTAAAAGAAAACTCTTCGCACGTTTTATTAAGCGCGGCTAGATTCTTGTCTATTAATATTTTATACTTGAATTTAGCGTCCATAAGTTTGGAAGCCACAGAACCCACTGACCCAGCCGCCCCGACTACAGCCAGTTTCGCTTTGGCAGTATCCAATCCTACCCTTCTTGATATCTCCAGCACATTTTTAGCGGCGATCACGGCTGAAAAATTATTTCCCGTCGTAATAGCCATATTGACCTTATCCGCTAGAAGCATCCCGTCGTCGCTCAGGATCGGGATAAACGCGCCTAATCCAAGTATTTTAACATCCAGCTTTTCCGCGAATCTGGCCGCCTTTATTATTTTTTTTCTAGCCATCTCTTTTTTAAGGACCATCATCCTTGTAGAAAGAGGGCAGAATATAAGCCAGCCGTTTGAAACAGTGCCGTCTTTTAACCTGAAACCGGTAATCTTGGACCCTATTATAGTCCATAGGTTTTTGCTGAAGGCCTTGAGATGATTTTTGGGAAGCCAGTCCGCAAATGGGTATTTTTTAGAAAAATCCGATAGATCGATCGCGTGGGCCATGAAAATAAAGTCACCCTTGCCCACCAGTAACCTTACTATAAAACGCGGCATAAAAGGTATAAGAAGATCCCTAAAGGTAACGAATATTTGCTTGAAAGTTTCCATAATGTAAAGGCCCCTTCTTGTTAGTCTTTAGTATTTATACGTCAAACTAACTGCCACGATGTTTATATAGCCATTGTAATATCCATCCAAATCAGAAGTCGCTATGGCCACATCATTGGTTACTTTTCTCTTAACAAGTTTCACGTATTCATAGGCGGCGTCAATGGTTAAAGAATCAGACAGGTCATATCCCATGCCAAGCGTAAAATTATGCTTGTCAGAATCAGGCAGGGCAGTATCAAAATTAGCGCTCGGTATAGGCGATTCGACAAAAAGATATCCGCCCCTTAATTCAAGCTTGTCACTGGCTTTATACTCTGCGCCAAAACCCCACCCCAATGAATCTTCCCAGTCTTTAGCCGCTGGGTTCCCATCGTGAAGGACCGCCAGGCGCGTCTGGTTTGTCTCGGTGGTAAATTCCACATAGTCCTCTTCAATGCACGACCAACCAGTCCATTCCACATCTACCTCAAATACCCATCTGTCATTTGGCCTGTATGCATATCCCGCGGCCATAGACCTAGGAATTGTCATTTTAGACTCTATATCTGTTGAATAATTATCGGGAAATAGCGGCGGGCCATACGCGCCTGCGCTTAAATTTGTCATCGAGGCCTTGCCCTTGTAATTAAGCTCTGCCTTGCTCCTGTATGAAAAACCTAGGCTATGCCTGTCTGACGGCCTGATCAAGAGCCCTATATTATAACCCAGGGCATCATCACTGCCTTTTAACTGAAATTCCCCGTCACCGGCCAGGGCTGAAAGCCTCTTGTATTTCGAGACATGAGAATTTACGTAATCCACCCCGGCTCCTATAGAGATAGTATCACTGATCTTGTACGCGACAGTGGGATTAGCCTGAGATATCTCAAGGTCAGACTCTGTTGCCCTGTAAGCTGAAAAACTATCGTTTGCCCAGTCAGTGCCAAGGCCGTATGGTGAAGTCATGCCAAAACCGAACCGCCACTTTTCCAGGCCGAGGTCAGTAGCGTAATAAAGATGAGGTATCAGGAAGCTCTGTTTTTGCATCTGGCTTTTGCCGCCGCTCAGGTTGGTAAATGACTGGCGCGGCGCCTCCAGGGTATAGCCTATCCTTACATGACTGTCCTTTAACTGCACAAGGCCGGCCGGGTTAAAATGAACTGCTGAGGGCGAATCTGCCTGCGCAACAAAGGCCTGGCCTTTTCCAAGCGCCTCTGCGTCAAGCGCAGCCTCGTTCCTGAAACCTCCGCCGCCAAGGGCCAATACGTCAGAATTCAAGCAAAATAAAGCCGATAACGTGATTGCGAAAACTAGCAAATATAAGTGTTTTTTCATATAGCCTCTCCTCCGTTAGCGCTCTGCTCGCGCTCTTTAATCCATTTTTGAATGGATTCCCTTTTAATTCTCCAGCTCGTGCCTACCTTAAAGGCAGGTATCCTGCCATTTTTGACAAACTTATATATTGTCATAGGATGCATATCAAGGTATTCCGCAATGTCTTTTACTGTCATGACCTGCTTAATTTTAGCCACAATACTCTCCTTTATATTACGTTAAGTCTAAGTATAAAGAAGTATAATGATTTTAAGGTGATTGTCAAGACACCCTCCCCCTAAGTTGACAAATACTGCAATGCAGAAATTGTAAACTTTAGGTCGTGAGGGCTTCCAGGTGGGCGTGGACTGAATCTGCCAGGCTGAAAAGGTTATAGCCGCCTTCCAGCACTGACACAATGCGGTTTTCTGAATAAAGTTTCGCTGATTCTTTTAAAATAGCTGTCATCTCGTAATACCCTTTCTCGGTTAGAGTTATAGATGACAGCGGGTCATCTCTGTGGCCGTCAAAACCAGCTGATATTAAAATAAACTGCGGCTTAAAACTATTGACCTTTGGCACAACAAGTTCTTTGAATACCTTTATATATTCATTGTCTCCGCTTCCTGCTGGCATTGGCAAATTAAGGTTAAAACCTTTGCCTTTATCTTTGCCATTGTCTTCTCTCGCGCCGGTCCCGGGATAATGGGGATACTGGTGAAGGCTTATATATAAAACTGACTCATCGTCGTAAAATGCCTCTTCTGTCCCGTTTCCGTGATGCACATCCCAGTCTATTACGACTACCCGCTCAATCCCATGCTGTTTCTGCAAATAACGCGCGGCAATCGCTATATTGTTGAATATACAAAACCCCATTGCCTGTGAAGGCCTTGCATGGTGCCCTGGCGGCCTGACCATGCAAAAGGCATTATCCGCGCCTCCTTTGAAAACCAGGTCTATCGCATTTATAACTCCTCCTGCGGCAAAAAGCGCGGCCTCAAATGAGTCCTGGGAAATAACCGTGTCAGGGTCAAGATTTAACAGGCCATTCTTGACAGCGTCTTTTACTTTGGCAATATAACTCCTATGATGCACCAGCGCGATATCATCGATAGACGCCTTTCCAGGCTCAGTTAATTGTAATTTGTTGATCAGATCTGTCTTTTGTAATTTTCTAAGGATTGCCTGTAGTCTTGAGGCCCGTTCAGGATGATGGGGCCCGGTGTCATGTTTGAGATAAATGGGGTGATATATTAATGCTGTCTTCATAATGTTCGAGGCTAAACCTCGAACATGCATGTTCGAGGTTTAGCCTCGAACATTAATCTTGTTCTGCTCGCCTTACTTCGCAGGTAAATTCTTCCATAAGCTCAGCGTTCTTTTTGCCAGGACTTGATTCAATGCCGCTCGAGACATCTACGCCATAAGGCCTTATTTCCTTTATTGCTTCGTAGACATTGTCTGAATTTAAACCGCCTGAAATTATAAGCTTCCTGCCGTATTCCTTTGCCAGTATAGCAAGCGAGATATCAAGGACTCTGCCTGTGCCGCCATACATGTCAGCTTTATACGCGTCTAATAAGATCGCGTCTGCCTGGCAATCCTCTATGGAACGAATACTCTCTTTATCTTTTACCCTGATGCCCTTTATCAGTTTAGCGCCTCTCAGGTTAAGATTTTTAAATCTCAAGCAATATTCCGGCGTCTCGTCACCATGCAGCTGGACAGCGGTCAATCCGCATTTTTCCACGCAATCTTCGACAAATCTCAGATCCTCATTTACAAATACACCTACGCTTGTCACAAAAGGCGGCATGTCTTTTATTATTGCCTCTGCGTATTCAGGTGTGACATAACGCGGGCTGTCTTTAAAAAAGACAAAGCCAATGCTGTCTGCCCCGGCCAGAACAGCCTTATCAGCATCGCCCGAAGAAGTAATCCCGCAAAATTTCACCCTTACGCGATTCATATCCTGTTCTCTCCCATAATAGCCTTTACCTTGCTTTCAATGTCATTACTTTCTAAAAGCGCCCCGCCTATCAGCGCCGCATTGATTCCGGCCGTCTTCAACCTTGAGATATCATCACTACTCTCCAGGCCGCTCTCGCTTACCTTTATTATATCTTTTGGCAGCTCAGCCGCCAGCCTGAAAGTCGTCTCTATGTCTACTTTGAATGTATCAAGGTCCCTGTTATTTATACCTACTATACCGGCCTCTGCCTGAAGCGCTTTTTCCAGGTCGTTTCCATCGTGAATTTCTACAATAGAATCCATGCCTATCCTCTCGGCCAGGTGCATAAAACTCGCTATCTCTTCTCTTGTCAGGATCCTGGCTATCAGGAGAATAGCGTCGGCCCCAAAATAACGCGACTCGTAAATCTGGTATTCGTCTATAATAAAATCTTTTCTTAAAACAGGCAGGTTGACCGCGCGCCTGGCTTCTGCTATATGGGAAACATTGCCGCTGAAAAACTTTTTATCAGTCAGTATGGATAATGCCCTCGCGCCGCTCCTCGCGTATGCCGCAGCCAATCCAGCTACATCTATTTTCCTGAAAAAATTTTTCCTTCGTGAAGGCGATTTCTTTTTTATCTCAGCTATGAGATTGACTCGGCCGCCTGCGGATATTGCCTCTTTGAAAGGCCTTGCCCCTTTGAGCAGACGCTTTGAATCAACAAAATAAGTTATAGGCCGCCTGGCCTTTAAGCCGTCCACCTCTTTTCTTTTAAACCTGACTATTTCTTGTAAAAAATCCTTCATGGCTTGTTGGTAAATTCTATGAGGGATTCCAGTTTCTTGAGCGCCTCGCCGGAATCAATAGACTCCCTGGCAACCTCTATCCCTTCTCTAAAATCCTTTGCCTTGCCGCCTGCCACAAGGGCAGCGGACGCGTTTAGAAGCACAATATCCTGGCGCGGGCCTTTCTTGCCTGCTATGACCTCTTTTACAATCTTCGCGTTCTCCTCACTGGTGCCGCCCCTTATCTCTTCGATACCAGCTA
>JAHIEN010000015.1 GCA_018901615.1 Candidatus Omnitrophota bacterium
AACACTTTTGGCTAATTTCATTTTATCTTTTCAAAAGGATAATAGTCTTTAAAAAAACAATTTAAGAGAAAATGACAGTTATTCTTGCAGGTTGCTATATCCTGCCTGACCTTTTCAGCTTCTTTTGAATGCCAGACATCTGCCAGGTCATCGGTCTTGATATTTCCCAATAATCCCCATCGATAACACAAAAAGATATCGCCGCGGGAACTGATATGCAAAGCAGAATCCATGTTGCACTTGGTGTTCTTGACAAAACGTTCCGGATGGCCGTAATATAATTTGAACGCCTCCAGCTGACAGGTCTCGTTGGTTATCTTGGAACCATTATTTTTAAGCTCTATAAGTTTATCTATTAATGAACAGGCCTTTTGCGGATCTCCAGGCCAGAGAAAACCAAATTCCTGGTTCTCGTACCATCCGGGATCCAGGGCCGTATTGTTCGGCTGCATCACTGCCATAAAATATATAGAATTCAATCTGGGGTCATTATCCACCCATTCAACAAGCCCTGGTATATCGTCCAGGTTCTTCTCGTAAAGCACGCAACATACGCCTTTATAAAGTCCGTTTCCATATTTTTCCAGGTTCTCTATCGCATCCATGGCCCTGCGATAAACACCCTTGACCCCTCTCAGATAATCATGGGTATCCTCATCCAGGCTATCCAATGATATTATGATGCTATCAAGGCCTGAAACAGCTATCTTCCCTGCCATTATCTCGTCTATAAGGTATCCATTTGTAGCGACATTGGCCGCAAATCTCTTTGTTTTCGAAAACCGGACAATTTCAAGTATGTCTTGTTTTAATAATGGCTCCCCGCCGCCGAAGTTTATCTGAACAGGCCCATCAGCAATAGAACGCAAGGAACTTATGCAGTTCTTCCAGTCTTTTAACGCTGGGGCGTCTGTCTTTTCCTTTATAAATATATCTTCTTTCCATTTATGGCACATCCTGCACCTTAAGGTGCAGGCATCGGTAATCCCGAAACAGACAAAATCCAGATTTATATTATTTTTTATTTTTTTATTCATAAAAAACTATTGCCTGCTGAACTTTCTCCAGTCTATCCCCATCCTGCTGCACCTGATCCGCCAGGCCATATACCTGAAACCTCTTTTAATCGCGTAAAATAATCCTCCTATTTTAAAATGTTTAACTAATTTCTTGATATTTGTCTCCGCCATTAGAACCACCTCCTCGTATTATCCTTACTAATTTCATGACATCAGCAACGCCTTTTAAAAACCCCTTTTCCAGCTGATTAAGCGAATTGATCCTGCTATGCATTTGCATATTGTGTCCTATATTGTCACAGCTCTTATAGCAACCCATTTTTGAATCAGGGTCGTTACCAATCAGGGAAAAGAAAGATGGGTCTTTATCAAGTCCAATCGTTTTTCCCCTAAAGCATCTTTGTAAAGGCCCATTCCATATATCTTTAAAATCCTGGTTTAGAATATTCCCCACTGGGAATCTATGGGATTTAAGGCATGAGTTCACATTCCCGTCTGCCAGTATCCTTACAAACCCCCACCCTGAATAACAAGGCATGGATCCTATAAAATCAGAATCATACTCTGCTGACATGGCATTGATATTAGAAATCCTTCGCATAAACTGCTCGAATCCTAATATCTGGACATTACCTTTAAAACCATTGTTTTGATACTCCTCTTTCAATCTTTTGCATTTTTCAAGTAACCGGGCTCTTTCTTGGTCATTTAATAGCAAGCGGTCTGTCTTCCCCGGGATTGTATCAATAACAGTGAACTCAACTGTCTCGGAATTTGTCTCAATCGCAAACTCCATCATAGCCTCTATATCACGGTAGTTCATATTAAAAATGACATTGTAGATCTTTATGGCAGGGGATTTTATTTTGATCTTATTTAATAGGGTCAGTATTTTCTTTATCCTGTGAAAGCTCTCTTCATTTTTATTTGGATGCGTTGCTGTATACACGTGGGGTGTCCCCGCCCAGACACTGACAGTCAAATGATCTACATTCAAATCCGCCAGTTTCTTTGCTCCTGCTTCATCAATCAATGTAAAGTTTGTATTGACATAGCAGGTAAGCCCTCTTTTTTTTGTGTGTTGAAGGATGTCCATGATTTGAGGATGCATGAATGGTTCACCGCCTCCCGCAAAATATATATATTCAGCTCCCATTTTGTACAGTTCGTCTATCAACCTGATAACCCGCTTAAATGGAAGGGTTTGTTTTTTTACTTC
This sequence comes from Candidatus Omnitrophota bacterium, assembly GCA_018901615.1. Taxonomy (GTDB): domain Bacteria; phylum Omnitrophota; class Gorgyraeia; order Gorgyraeales; family Gorgyraeaceae; genus JAHIEN01. The sequence continues at coordinate 2,239 of JAHIEN010000015.1, forward strand.
AGGATTTATCTTCTTTTCATCCAGGAGAGGCGAATTGCACCAGCAGCCAATGCAATCATTATTACAATTATTGGTCAGGTCTATTTGCGCAAACGACGGGCCTTTATACGCGTAAAGGCCGTCTAAAACACCAATAGCGTCAAGGTAATCACCAAAAAACCTTTTGCATCTAAGGCGGCGGAGGCATTTATTAAAGGCCCCTGCGCTCCCATTGCCTCTCAGTTTTTCCTTTATTGAATTATAAATAGGCCTGTGTCTCAACTTTTTTTAGCTGCTTTACGTTTACTGAAGTCCTCTTCCACGATCTTTATTCTAAGAGAAAATAATTCATACGTATCCGCTTCGTGTTTATGGTCGCCATTAGTTATCTCAGTCTGCACATCAAGCATCCTTGCGCCCAGAATTGAACTTGCGTTTCTTATAGAAGGTAAGTAGTGATTTTTATTTCCTGATAGATCCAGGAAAAATGTAGGCAATTGGCCTTTTAACTTTTTCCGTCCTCTTAATCCTATAAAATCTGTATTGGGATTTCGTAGATCTACTTTTCTGTAATCATTTACAGGGTACAACCTGCCCTCGCCCCATGAATCTATCCATGTATGATATCTTCCTGTCAAAGCAAGCATGACCCTGCCTGTTAAAACCTCAACATTGTTTTTTAATCGCACATCCACGTTCCAATCGATCTGCTTCTCATCCACAACCTTTATTTTCCATATCTCATCCAGCGCCAAGTCATCCTGTTTTCTTATAAGTAATATTTCTGTATCATTTATCTTTTCGAAGTTCCATGGCTGGCCATGTGATTGATGCAAGCTGCCTCCCTGAAAACCCAACGAACTCGCGAATCCTTCGCCTTTGGTCAATTTCATGCCATCCCAATAAAGCCCTAAACTACCGGCGTCAAAAAGTACCGTTAACCTGCCTATCTTTAAACCCTTTTCTTTTATCTTCCGGTCTACCTCGCTCTTATATAAAATCTTCTCTTTCAAAAATATAAAAACATAACGCATAGAGTATCTGACGATTTTAAAAACAGTCATAAAAAGACCATATTTCTTAAATGACCTTGCCGCTAGCCGATAATAACCAACCTTCTTAAACGGGTTTTTCTTTAAACAATGGGCCGCCCACTGTTTATAAGCAGACCTTATCGCGCGTTCAAGTTCTTCTTTTGTTACACTATCCGACGCGACTACGCTTTTATAATTACCGTCGTATTCAGACCAATTTTCAGAAACAATGCATCCTTTTTCTTTCATCTCTATATAAAACGAGGTTCCTGGAAATGGCGTAGCCAGAGAAAATTGAATTGTAACAGGGTCTAGCTCCAACGCCAGATCTATTGTCTTTTGAATGCTTTCCCTGGTCTCGCCAGGAAGGCCAAAAGTAAAAGTCAGGTGAGTCCTGATACCCAGACTCTTGGTCAATCTGATCATCTCTTTTGTCTTTTCAAGATCCATGTTCTTGTTTATATAATTAAGCTGTCCTTGTGTCGCGGATTCTACTCCGTACTTAACCGCAAAAAGTCCTGCGTCCCTCATCTCTTTCAAAATCTCTTTATCCATTAAATCCGCTCTTGCCATTATTGCCCACGGCACGTCAAGTTTCCGTTTTTTTATCTCATCACATAACTTTAACATCCTTTCTTTCCCGATATTAAACGTATCATCATCAAAATAAACAGACTTAAAGTTCATCTCTTTTACTAAATATTCCATCTCATCAACCACGTCAATTATATCCCTGGTTCTGTAACGATTGCCGTGATACATAACCTGCGGCCAGAGACAAAACTTGCACCCGTAAGGACAGCCCCTGCTGGCATACATCTGGACTGAGGGAATAGGCATGTCTCCCGGGGTATCATTATATCTATACATCGGCAACCCCTGACGTAATGGCCATGGCAATTTATCCAGATCAATCAATGGCCGCATTGGATTCACTTTAATATTATTGGAGTCGCGGTATATCAGGCCTGGTACTTCGTCTAAATCCCTGCCCTCTTTCAAGCGCGTAACCAGGTCAAGTAACGTAATCTCGTATTCTCCCATAAACACATATTTTATAAATTCATATTTTTTTAGAAACAGGGGTTCTCTTATATTGATGTCCGGGCCGCAAAGGACAATAGAGGTATCTTTATTGATCTTTGATAATACCCTTAGATCATGGTCCAGTGTCACAGTAGATGTTTCGCACACAAGAAGGTCCGGACTGGCGCTGCGTATAAGCCTCAAGAAATACCCATAAGACATCTCTTCAGCAATGGCATCTATCAAAGTAACATCAAAGTCATGTTTTCTAAGCAATGAAGCCGCATACGCCAAAAAGAAAGGAAAAGGAAGGTAATCCTTCTCTGTCGGCCCTTTTAAATGAGGCCATCTTGAACCAGCCCTTACGCCGGTTTTCAAAAAACCCATCCATGGTAAATTTGCCAATATCACTTTCATATCACAGTACCTTTATATGTATAAAATTGCTTGAGATCATATTTCTTAAGCAATTCGTTTATCCTCAAAATAACCTGATGCGTATCGCAATTATTGCAATATTGATCATATAGTTTTAAGCCGTTACGAAAAGTAATATCTTTATTTTTCATAATATATTTAGCCTGGATTCTAAATTTATTATAAGCGCCTGAATTCCATGCCTCTTTAAAAGATTTATCACCTAGATAATCGACAACGCGCAAATGGCAACACATGCTTAATTCACCTTTAGCTAATATCAGACAAAAAAACCACCCAACAGGACAGCCTGACTTTAAAAATTTGCTCCCAGACCAGCCTCCTGTCTTGCAATTATAATTTTCCAACTGAAACCATATATTATCCTGGAGTTCTATGCGTTCTTTCTTCAGGCAAGACGTAACCTTTCTCAATGACTTTTTTATTGTCTCTATATGGGCCGGCTTTATCTTTAAAAATTTAATATTTTCGTCTAAGCGCGCCAGATAAAATCTTGCCTTGTCTGCTCCTATATAAGCGTCTAACCTGGCCATTTCTTCCAATTCATGATGATTCAAATCATGTATAACGTGTGTCATCTGCAGCAATGGTTTATTCCTTTTCAGCCTGTCTCTAAGAGATATAAAATTCTTTAAATTATGGGTAATTTTATGGAATGTCTCTTTCGATTGTTTAGAATTTATTACGGCATAAGTTTTATCTGTGCCTGCGGGAAGGCTGCAGTATATCTCGTCTATTTCCAGTTCTGTTATCCTCTCGGCCTTCTTCTTATCTAATAGAACAGCATTAGTAAAAAATATAACCTTTAAGCCCCTGTCCCGCGCATATTGGACCATTTCCAGAAATCTATTGTCTAACAGCGGTTCGCCATCGCCCTGGATTATTATCTCGTCACATAAAAGGCCCGCGGCATCATCAACAATATTTTTATATAAAGAAAAGTCCATTTTTAGATTGATGAGCTCAGGGGATAATTTGCGCCTAGGCGTATGGATCCAGCAATGTATACAGTTTGCATTACAGCGATGATATGTATCCAGAACGATCGTCTGAGGTCCTATAAAAGCATGCTCTGATATTACGCCAAGGAGCCTCAAAAGCTCTCTTTCATTATATTGATTAGCCTGACTGGATACAGCGTAAAGAAGATCAAGTAATTTCTCATCCTTTAAGAAAAATTCGATCCTATCTGATCCAATACGAGCATTCAGTTCTTTTATATAGTCAAAAAAGTTCAAATAAAGCCTCTTTAAAGGCAGGGGGTTTAGGGCCACAGAACGGAGGTCTAATCGCCTGCCCATCAGAGAAGAACAAAATTGAGCAATCTCGTTAAGTTTGAAAAAGTTGAATCTGGATATTCCGATTTTTATATTTTTATTTATACCCGACTTTATCTTTGAGATGATTTTTTTAAAATCGCCTTTCCTAGAACTAATTCTATTGTGCAGCTCTTCATTGTCTCCATATATATATACGCTGTCATCATTCTTTATGTAACTTTGTTTTAAAGTAACCAGCTCTATGGTTTCGCCTGGTCTCACATAGGCTTTCTTGATTTTTTCCTGCAATCTTTTTATTTTTTCTTCATGTTTTTTCCATTCCCGCTCCTGTCTCTTTCGCTCATCTTCCTGCCTTTTTTGTTCCTGTTCTTGTCTTATGCGCTCTTCTTCCTGTCTTTTGCGCTCCTGTTCTTCTGATCTCTTTCGCTCTTCTTCCTGTCTTTTCTTCTCTTCTTCTTGTCTTATTCGCTCCTGCTCTTGTCTTTTGCGCTCCTGTTCTTCTAATCTCTTGCGCTCTTCTTCCTGTCTTTTCTTCTCCTCTTCCTGTTTTTTTCGTTCTTCTTCTTGTCTTATACGTTCTTGTTCCTGTCTTTTGCGTTCCTCTTTTTGTCTTATTTTAATCAGGATGTCTTCTAAAACAGCTTTATCAGGATAAAGTTGAAAGCTGGCCTTAAGATAAGGATAGATTCCGGGCTGATATAATTCCTTTTCTTCTTCAAACTGTATTTCAAAGACACGGGAGGAAAGATCCAGGTCAGTATTCTGGATTAAGAATGAGCATTTTGAATCTTTAGGGTTTTTAAGCGTTATGTCCGGGAGATCTGCCATGCTGGAATATAGCCCTGCAAAATCAGGTTTATTTACATAAGAAGCGCACATCCTTAGCCACTCTGGACCAAAACCAGAGGGAAATTTTCCTTCTTCAGGAGGCATGATCCAGCCTTCATATGCCTTTGATAAAAATAGAGAGGCATTTCTTCGATCTATGCGTAAGGGCTCTTTAATGCGCATTCTAACTTCCCATTCCATGATGCCTTCCGTAAGGAATCTTAAATGCCATGTTTGAACTACGGGGAGTTTATTATGAGTAAAATAGAATAGCATTTCATCAGATGATGGTTTTTCTACTTTGATCTGGGAATCAGACGAACCATACCAGTTGCCTTCTGAGAATATCCCGGCATTTAAGCCCATCCCTTTGGTAATCTCATTATCCTTATAGTAGATGTGGAAGCGATTATGAATGTCCAGGTAGAGTCTTATGGGTCCTTTTTTAAAGGTGCTCAGTTTTTCGTCTTCTTCCTTTAGCCTCTTTTCTTCTTCTTGTTTCTTACGCTCCTGTCTCTTTCGCTCCTCTTCCTGTTTTTTTCGTTCATCTTCTTGTCTTGTCCGCTCCTCTTCCTGTTTTTTCTTCTCCTCTTCCTGCCTTTTGCGCTCCTGTTCTTCTAATCTCTTTCGCTCCTCTTCCTGTTTTTTTCGTTCATCTTCTTGTCTTGTCCGCTCCTCTTCCTGTTTTTTCTTCTCCTCTTCCTGCCTTTTGCGCTCCTGTTCTTGTCTTATTTTAATCAGGGTATCTTCTAAAACAGCTTTATCAGGATAAAGTTGAAAGCTGGCCTTAAGATAAGGATAGATTCCGGGCTGATATAATTCCTTTTCTTCTTCAAACTGTATTTCAAAGACACGGGAGGAAAGATCCAGGTCAGTATTCTGGATGGCTACCGTAAAAGGAAAGCCATCTGCTTTAAAAGCCAGGGAAGGTATTTGTGGATCCCGCGCCTTTAATCCAATAAAATCTAATCCCTTTGTCTCATAACATATCTTCTGGCCTTCTGTAAAATGAGGAAATCTGTTTTCCTGCGCTTTGGCATTAAACCATGTTCCATAATATTTGCTAAAAAATGCAACGGCCTTTACAGCGTCTATCCTTAGAGTTTTTTCTACTTCGATTTCAATATTCCAATTTATCTGGCTGCATGGCCCTAACTCGATAAGCCAGTGCTGAATAAGAGGCATATTTCTAAATTTAATGAACAAGGCTATTTTATCTTGCGCAATTTTGCGTGTTTTTACGCGTGACTCTGACAAGCTATGCCAGATACCGTCAAAAAGCACCAAACTGTTGAAACCTGATGATTTAGTCAATTCAACGCCTTTAAAGAATAGCCTTACCCTATTCCTAGCGTCCACACGCAGCTCCAGATCATCTCTACGGATCGTCTTTAAGGTTAATAAAGAACATTGCGTTGGAATTTTTGAAATATTGATTAACGTTTTTTGAATTTTACCTAAGATATCCGAGCTTTTTCCATTTATCTTTTTCATCATAAAGAATCCCTACCTTATTATTCTTATCTGGCCATCAAAATAGTCATTTTTCCCAGAATCCCTTGTCTCGCCGGAGCCTAACTCGCACTGAAGGACTCTGCTTTGAAATAAATCGTCTGTATTTTCAATAACGCAATAACGAGCTTGACACTGCGGTGAAAAACCAAAGATAATAGATGGTAAAATTTTTCTACTAAAAAACTTCTTTTTAAGTCTGGATTTTTTTGTTCCAACTGTTGAAGTCGCATCGCCGCACCATAGCCTGTCCCAAAAAAAACCGTTGTGGGTGGTAAACTTTTCAGGAAATCTTCCTTTAATACGTTTATTAGTAAGCCATTCTTTATATCTGTCTGACAGCATCAGATTTACCTGTTCTTTCTCTAATAAAACATCTTCCCATATTTCCTTTTCTATGTTCCATAGTATGGTTTTTTCATTTATGACAGAAAAGCTCCAACTCTGCGTCATGGATATCCATGGCCAATGTCCAATAGCCAGTAATCTTCCTTTTTCTAACTTTCTAACCTCCCAGAATGCCTGAGACGAATCATACCACATGCCTGCGGTCAGAACAGATGTATATAAACCTAATCCCTTTGTTAACTCCAGCCCTTTCCAGAAAATCCTTGCTTTTCCATGGTCAAAAACCAAAGATGTTCTATTGTGTTTTTTTTCAGCATACAGGGCAACGCTTTGATTTACAACAGCAGGGCCTTTATCAAATACTTCTGTAGAGCGTATTGTTGTGTCTTTATCTGCGGTAACTTTTAGTTCGCCGTTGAAATATCTATGCATTCCCGGAGAAGTATAAAAATTTTCTTTACGGTCTATCTCTAAATATCGCAATTTTGTAGCGGGCTCATCATTATCTATCTTAGAAAGATAAGATGCCGCAGGAAAATTGCCGTCATGATTAAACAATAACCCTGGCAGAACAAGTCCATTATTAGAAGCTTCCTCTACGCCTACGCAGTTATTTATGTATTTATTTAATACAACAGAATTACCCTGCCTGCTCAATCTCTTGAAATCTCCTTTTTCATCCAGAGTTAACCATCTCTCGTACTCTTTATCAAGAATAATCTCTACCTGTTTATTTCTTATCTTTATTTCATCTCTAATATCCATATTGATTTCCCATAGAAGCGCATGATCATCCTTTAATCTCAATTTCCAGATTTGAACAAATCCAGGATCATTGTCCCAGGAAATAGTAATAACGATATAGGCATCATTCTCTTTATTAATATTCCAGCGGCCATCCTGCGCGCTATAATTTTTATCCTGGCATCTAAATTTTGTATTCAAGCCTATTCCCGATGTTATTAACCTATCCTGCCAGTATATTTCAACTTTATTCTCCATGCAAAAAAGGTTAAGCAGGCCCTTGCGTATAATCTTAGACTCTTGCATTATTTTCCTGGCATTATCCATGTAGAGTTCCAACTGGTTCTTCTCACTATCCTCGAACACCCTTACTTTGGCTGAAAAAAATCTGTATCTGCCTTTAGTATATTTTCCGTCCGAATGCTCTGGCGCATATTGACATATAATCGCTCTGCCGCTAATCTCAGACCCGGTATTACCAACATGGCATGCCATATTCGCATTATCCTGCACCCTGTCAAAAATTATTGCCGGAGGCGGCTCTTCCATGTTATTATCACCTCTAAAACCTATCACCCTGTTAATAGAATCATCTATTGTAGAACATTGCCATTCCAATAAATGAGCAAATTTATCCGGAAAATCTGTCTTGTCTTCTAACGTGAACCAGGACTTATAGTCGTCTATAAAAATAGCTGACGCAGAAAATCTTTCTATGAAAACTTCTTCGGCTACATCAATCCCTATTTCCCAGATAAATTCTTTCTCGTTCAAAAAAACTATTCTCCAGTATTCACTGACATTAAGATCTGGCCATCTCCCTACTGCGATTATTTCTCTGTCTGTTGTAGTTTTTTGCACCCGCCAGGTAGCAGTAGTAGATAAATATTCTCTGTCCAAAGACCTCATTGTAGCGTGTCCGGCTAAACCACGCGTGATAGTCCTGTCCTTCCACCTCAATGCAAGCTTTCCATTGTTAAAAATCGTTCCCAGATGACCTTTTTGCACAATAGCGATCCCATTTTTATCTCCTACTGATTCCATATAATAAGCGCATAGTTTGTCTATAGGTCCTTCCCTGATGATTACGCCATCCCTGACAAATATACCTCTTGTGCATAATCTTTTCGACATCTCTATATCCTGAGTAACAAAAATAATGGTCTTGCCACGTTCTTTCAGCTCAAACACCTTCTTAATGCATTTACGTTGGGCGTAAATATCGCCCACGGCAAAGGTATCATCTATCAATAATATATCAGGGTTTACATGAATAGCTATAGCAAAGGCCAGCCGCATATACATGCCTGTGGAATAGACTCTTACAGGCGCATTAATAAACCGGCCTATGCCGGCAAACTTTACCATGTCATCATATTTTGCAGAGATCTCCTCATCTGTAAGGCCGAATAATGAAGAAGTGAGATATATATTTTCCTTGCCTGTAAGGTCTTTCTGAAAACCAGCGCCTATCTCCATAATAGCGGAAACAGTGCCGTTTATCTCAACCTTGCCCTTATCAGGCTTCAGCATACCCGCTATTATATTAAGCAGCGTTGTCTTACCTGCTCCATTCTCTCCGATAATCCCCAGGACCTCTCCTTTATTTATATCCATACTCACACCCTTAACAGCCCAGAAATCTTCCGAGAAATGTCTTCCGTCCTCTTTAAACTGGATCCTGTATTTTAACCAGACATCTTTTAATGATACTAAGCTCATATGACCGAAAGACCCTTATCTATAGATATTTCAAAATTTCTGTTTCTTTCTTCGCAAACAAAGTGTATCCGCTTATTATGCTAATTAAAGCAAAGATAAGCGCGAGCAGCCATATATACACTTCACCGCTGTTACCATAATACAATAAAGACCTGTAGAGTACCGCATAACATGCCATGGGATTTACGATAATAATAATATTACGGTACGCCTCGGGCATCATATCCAGAGAATAGAATACAGGGGTAACCCAGAATAAAAACATCAAGCCGATATTTAAGAGCTGCGATAAATCCCTGAAATAAACATTGATTATGCTAAACGATAAACAGACCCCGAGCGTAAAAATAAAGTGTAGGGCCATCAGCGCCGGAAGCAGCAGTAAATATTTAGCAATGGCCATATTGACTATGATAAAAAATGGTAAAATGACCATAAAACCGAACAAGAAATTAATAAAATTTGCAAACGCTATAGACAAAGGCACGGTTTCGCGCATCATAACAAATTGACTTAATACGCCTATGTTATTCCTCATTGAAGTCGTAGCCTCGGATATAGAATTCGCAAAGAAAAACCACGGCAATAACGCGCTCAGCATAAAGAAAGGTGTATTTCTTATTTCTGTTTTCATTATCTTGGTAAAAACAAACGCGATGACTAACATTATTAACAAAGGGTTTATAATCGCCCATAATATACCCAGGGCAGAACCGATATATTTTTCCTTAAGGTTCTTTACGGTCATGCTTTTTATAATTTGCCTCTGGGATATTATCTTTTTAAACCTGTCTATTAAATTCATCTCTTAACCCATGCGTTCATAAGATTGTTTTAAAAAAACATCGTCTTTTTTCTTTATCCAGTAAGAACCCGCGGATCTATCCACACCCTGACGCAATAAGTCTTTTCTAAAAAGCCTGAACAGAATACCTATAGGCGCGAATATTAAATAAAAGGCGATAACTAAACTTACGGCATTGACCACGCGGCCAAACCACAGGATAATAAAATCTAAGACCTTTTTAATAAGGCGTAGCAGTGACGGGCATATAATAGCAGTGACCAGGCCAAAAGATCCGATACTTGTAAACCAGATAAAATGGCCCTTGCCCCTGTAAAACATTATGCATCCAAGAATATTTAAACCCAGCCCCAGACTAAACCCGAATTTTCTCAACTCTTGTTTCATTGTTTCCTTTAACGTTGGTTACTCGGCACTAGTCGAGCTCAAAGCATTCTTTTACTTTGCGTCTCTCCACAGGCTGTTCCTTTTTATCAAGAGTAAAACTGCCCATAACAAGATAATCCATATCCGTTCGCATAAAACACCTGTAGGCATCCTCAGGCGTACAGACTATCGGCTCACCCCTTACATTAAAAGATGTATTTATTACAATAGGGCAGCCTGTCATTTTATAGACCTCGTTTAACAGGCCGTAGTAGATATCGTTTCCACTGTGTCTTGATACAGTCTGGATTCGAGCGGAATTATCCACATGCGTAACAGCTGGGATATCAGAGCGTATTGTCTTAAGCCTTTCAAAACCCTTTGGTTCTTTGACAGTCTTTGATTTCAAGTGACCGTTTTTGACGTTTGCTACCAAGAGCATATACGGGCTATTGCAGTTTATCTCAAAATAATCCTTTGCCCTCTCAGATAACACTGTAGGCGCAAAAGGCCTGAAAGATTCTCGGAATTTTATCTTGAGATTCATGCGCGACTGCATATCCTGAGAGCGAGCATCGCCTATTATGCTCCTTGCGCCCAGTGCCCTGGGCCCAAACTCCATCCTGCCCTGAAACCACCCAATTACATTATTGTCCGCAATAAACTCCGCGGTTTTCTTTAATAACTCATCTCGTGATTTTTTTTGATAAGGGATATTATTTTTCTTTAAATAATTTTCGATATACACGTCTGAATACGATGGTCCTAAATAAGATCCTTTCTGCCTGTCATCGATATCATCCGCGGCCCTCTTATTACCTAAATACTTATACCATATTCTCAGGGCTGCCCCGATTGCGCCTCCCGCGTCTCCCGCGGCAGGCTGAATCCACATTCTTTCAAATGGCCCTTCTCTCAAAATCCTGCCGTTTGCCACGCAGTTTAACGCAACGCCGCCAGCCAGGCACAGGTTCTTTTTACCGGTGATACTATAAGCGTGTCTTGCTACCCTGAGCATTACTTCTTCAGTTACTGCCTGGACAGATCTTGCCAAATCCATTTCCTTCTGAGTGATTTTTGTTTCAGGCTTTCTTGGCGGCCCTCCAAATAAATTATCAAATCTTTTATTTGTCATCGTAAGGCCAGCGCAATAATTAAAATATTTCATGTTCAACTTAAAAGATCCGTCTTCTTTCAAGTCCATGAGCTCGCTTAAGATTAAAGCCGTATATCCGGGCTCACCGTAAGGCGCAAGGCCCATGACCTTGTATTCTGCTGAGTTGACCCTGAATCCCGTATAATACGTAAATGCGGAATATAAAAGCCCTAAAGAATGAGGAAATTTCAGTTCATACAGTAATTTAAAATCATTATCTTTGCCGATTCCAATGCTCGTAGTGGCCCACTCTCCCACTCCATCCATAGTAATGATCGCCGCCTCTTTAAAGGGGGACGGGTAAAAACAGGACGCAGCGTGCGATTCATGATGCTCTGTAAACAATATTTTTCCCTGAAAGCCTGATTTTTCTGATATCAAGTGAGACATCCACAATCGTTCTTTTAACCATAGAGGCATAGCCTTGCAAAAAGACCTGAAGCCCGCGGGCGCATAAGACAGGTATGTAAGAAATATTCTTTCGAACTTCAAAAACGGTTTGTCATAAAATGCTACGAAAGATAGATCATTCGCCCCTATACCGCCTTCCTCCAGGCAATAATTCATGGCATTTATAGGAAAATTAAAATCGTGCTTCTTCCTGGTAAAGCGCTCTTCCTGGGCTGCGGCAATAATCTCTCCATCCTTGATCAAAGCAGCTGCCGCATCGTGATAGAAACATGAAATTCCTAAAATATAGGTGCTCATTTCCCTGATCCCTTGTTCACCCTATCTCCTCTGCTGTCTTTTTGCCTTCCAACACCACATCCTCCATAGACATGTACTTCCAGCCCCCGTACCTGCCCATGGTATGTATACCGAATCTTTTTAAATAATCCTTTATAGTCGAAACCGCTGCTTGCCTGTTTGAGTCATAAAGGGCATATCCATATTTAATGTCTATAGGCTGGCACGTTTCTATATCGCCCTCGTCAGCTATAATGCCTAAGGCCTTAAGGTCTCGTATGGTGTCAAAAACCGCTTTTTTCCTGTCCAGTTTTTTATTATCAGAATACGAGATCTCCGCATAGGCAGATGTCCTGCCAGGCGGGGCCACATCCATTGAAAAATTAGTGGGAAAACCTACCCTGTAAAAAACTATTGATTCTTCAGGATAATAGACCCAGTGCCTGTCAGTTACATCATCTCTCCTTATCCCCAGGTTTACTACATAAATAGAGGTATATCTTAGCGCAGAAAATGCCTCCTTTATCTTAGGCGGGACATTGACCAGTATCTTGTCAAGTTCCGGCAAAGGTATCGTGGCAATCAGTCCCTTGAATTTCTTTATGGTGCCGTCTTCAAAAACAATATCTCTTCTATGCTGGTCAATAGTAACAGCTCTTTTATTAACATGGATGTTATTAATGCTTTGCGAAAAACCTTCCACCACCTCTGATATACCGCCTTTCACAGGATACCAGAATCTGGAATTATAACCATATAGTTTTGTATTGCTGGATATCGCGCCTGTCACTACGTCTTCAAGCGCCGGCACAGGCACAAATCCATCCAGCCAGTCACACGTAAGCTCGCGCGGCTCTACAGTCCAAAATTTCCTGTTATAAGACAGCATAAAATGTTCTGCTATGCCTGTCCCGAAAGTCATCTTTATCCAATCTTCAAAATTTCCGTTATTTTTTTCCGCGTAATCTTTCTTACGCTCATCCGACAGATTGAACCGCGTCTTTATAAGGCCCACAAGGCAATCTTTGATCACGTCCTTTGGAAGCCCGTAAAAATTCGCCTGGAAAGGATATCGTGTATAACTGTCTTTCGAATATATCCATGAATTGCGCTTATGAGGAGCCAGATTGCCTTCAAGAAGCTTGCTTATCAACGAAAAGGTATATTCGTTCCTGAAATGCAGCAGATGTCCGTCATAGTCAAACCTGTAGCCATCTTTATGTATGGTCCTGGCCATGCCGCCAGGCCCTGATTCTTTTTCATACACAGAATAACCTCGCTTCAGATGATACGCTGCGCTAAGGCCTGCAAGCCCTGCCCCTAAAATAACAAATTCACTCTTACCCTGATGCTTAATCATCTATTTTAACCATCCCCACCTTCTTACCCATGATAACAAATACAAGCACTACAGCAAAAAGCATAATGCCCCCTATTGCATTAGAGCTAAAAACAACTATTAATGAAGAGATCGCTAAAAAAATACTGAATAAATACATGATCCATATACTCTTGCGCACGCCATTACCCATAGTCAATAGCCTCAGGGCAAAGTGGTCATTGGTCTTGTTAAAAATAGACTTTCCTTTTTTCACGCGCATGATCATCAGGAAAAAAGTATCATATATAGGTAGACTCAGGGCTAATACTGGCGTAACAAGGGCTATAGTCCTTTCGAGAGAAGAATAGCTGATATTTATAGCCACAGCCGCTAACACAAATCCTGAAAATAAACTCCCTGTATCTCCCATGTAAAGCCTTGCCGGAGGATAATTGTATCTAAGAAAACCCAGATGGGACCCAATAAGCGCGACTAGAATAACGCTTGATAAGAAATCCTTGTTCACCAATGAAATAACAAGAAAGGTCAAAGAAACAATGATCACAAGGCCTGATGTCAATCCATCCACGATATCCAATAGATTAAAGGCATTGGTTATAAAAAGGATCCAGATAAAAGTAATGAGTATATTGACCCAAATAGGAAAAAATGCAATCTTGGTAAATGTGCCGGATAACACTAAAATCAGTATAGCAATCAATTCCCCTATTATTTTTTTGAGTGGGTCCAGATTCTTGGCATCATCTATCACGCCCAGGGCACTTATAAGACCCGAAGCAATGATCAATCCTGACAGATGCGCGTTACAGAACTTTCTAAAAAAACAAGCTGATAATAAAGCTACTGTAAATGCCGCAAAGATCCCAATGCCTCCGAGACAAGGCTTGCCTTTTATCTCGCCTTTTTTTGGCGTAGCAAATATGTCAAACCTCTCGCTTATTTTGATAGTAGCTGGGGCAAAGATAAGCGTCAGGATAAAAACAATGCAAAATGTAAGGAAATAAATCATGTCAGGCTTCTATATAACTCGTCTATTTCGCGTGTCATTCTATTTGCGTCAAAAGATTCGTCAATGGTAAACGCGGCCTGTTTCTTCATATTATTAAAGCGTACGGGGTCATTAAGTATCTTTAATATTTTTTCAGCTGTCTCTTCATATGAACCTGCCTGCGTAATGTATCCGTTGACTCCCTCTTTAATAAGCTCTGACGTTCCACCAATATCTGTGGCTACGACAGGGCAGCCTTTGCAAAGGGCCTCTATTAATGATATAGGCATGCCCTCCCATTTGCTTGTAAGAACTGCCACGTCCACAATACTCAGGATCTCTGAAACATCTCTTCTCCACCCGGCAAAAATAAACCTTCCATTCAAAGACGCGGTAGATAGAAACTTTTCGCATCTTTTTCTCAATACACCATCACCCACAAGCAGAAAATTCACATGCGGCATTCTTTCGTAAACCTTTATTGCTGCCTTTATATAATCCAGGGGGGCCTTCTGAGGCTTAAGACAGGAGATCATTCCTACTACCGGATCGCTGTTATGGATACCTAATTCTTTTCTCTTTTGCAGCTTATCAACCAAAGATTTTCTGAAATCTTTAAGCGGTATGCCGTATTTTATTAGCGCGAATTTTTCTTCAGGCGCTATTTTATATTTTAATCCTGTCTCTAAGTCCTTTTTTGAAACACAAATAATTTTTGTCGTAAACCTGGCTGTTATCCTTTCCAATAATATAAAAAACCGCTTCAAAGGCACAGGCTGATAATCATTAAAAGACCACCCATGTACAGTATGGATTACTTTACACCTTACACTTTTAACTTTACACAAGCAATGCGTCAAATTATACAGCGCTGCCGCCCACCGACCAATAATCCCTGCCTTTGAACTATGCGTGTGCACTAAAGAGGCTCTCCAGCTGCTATATATAAGAAATATATGTATAAATGCCAATATATCTACTATGGGATTTACTGGCCTGATCAAGAACGGAGAAGAGAAAAGCCTTGTTTTTTCTAAATTTTTAAAGTCTGGTTTTAGAATACCACAGGGGGAAGTAATGACAGAAACAGCATATCTGTCTCTTGAAAGCCCTGAGAGAAGGTTTAAAGTTGATATCTGGGCGCCACCAAGCTCAGGTTTAGTTATAACATGACATATACGCATATTTTGGTGTTAGTATAACAAACTATAAGATTGTTGTCAATATTGATAAAGCGCGAATTGATAAAGCGAATAACTCGAATAGTTAGGTCACGCTCTTAAGCGCATTACCAGTCCTGATCGCGAATTGAAGATTTAGCCTTTTAGACAGTATTTTGGCGGTTTCTAAAAGGGCGAGAACTGTCCGAGCCCCACACCTTACTGCCGAAGGCAGTTGGTGTGGGGTGAGTTTTCTCGCCCCCGACAAAATGCTGCCTAAAAGGCGGCCCCCAGGTAAAGCTGGATAGATGGGGGTAAATCTTCGACTGAGCGAGCAGGGCTGGTAATGCGGCTTAAGAGCGTGATATGATATTGAAGGTATTACAGATAATGAGGGCTTCAGGAAGGTTTGGAGCTTTTTTCTGTTGTCCACTTGTCCAAAGAAACTTTTATCTCTTCGATATTTGCCTGGAGATTTTTAATAGCTGCCTGCAATGCATCTGAGTCCAGAGGCTGGGTTAAAGCTAGCTTTTTAGCGATTTCCATCTCTCTCTGCGCTTTTACAATAGCGTCTTTATTTGAACTCACACTATTATTAAAACTCTCTGTCATTGTAGTTAATAAATTCGCTAGATCCCATAGCTCATCACCCTTTCTTAATCTGAACTTCAAGGTCAGGTTGCCTTTTATTATTTCATACAGGCTTTTTTCTATTCTGTATACAGGGCCGGCTATTTTATGGGAAAAGAAAAGCCCCAGTATAAAAATAAAAGGAGATACAAGTAAAAGGTTTCTGATCAAGGCCATGTTTGTCGCTTTCAATACCACCAAAAGCCTGCCCTGAGGATACACATTGGCAAGTTTTGCTCCCAATAGAGTCCACCCTGTAGCAAACACTGTATAACCTGTAACTAGCGACGCTAAAATGGCAAGGACAAATACGATCCCTATATACCTGAACTGCAGTCCTCTTTTGATTATATATTGTCTTCGTCTTCTTCTAAAAATGGGTTCTGCGCTCATTTTTCAGCCTCTCTTCGTAAATTTAATGTCCTTTTGATCGTAAAAACAATGTCTTTATTGTCCTTTGAACTATTTATAAGCGCTATGATGCTATCAAGAGGGAGATATCTGGTGATATGATTATCTATCGCTGTCACGAAATCCCCTTTTTTGAAACCAACGGCCTCTCCCTTTTTGCCGCTTACTATATCTTTTACCGCAAGACCTTCGTACTCAAAACCAAGCATAATCCCCAGTTCTTTATATAAATCTTTCTCGCCTGCGCTAACAGCTACAGGTATTTTCTTTTCAATTAACACCCTTATTTCTGAATGTTTGGGGCCGATCAGTTCGTCAAGAACATCTTCCATCTTGCTATGCTGTATAAGCCTGCCCCATATGCCTACAAGCATATCGCCTTCCTCTATGCCGGACCTGTCAGCGCTGGAGTAAGGCCGGATCGAATCTATCGTAAAGACACCTTCTTTTTCTACCAGAGAAATGCCAAGCATACTATTCAATAATAGAGGCTTGTCTTTGGTCTGGAAAGGGGATTCTTTATTATTTCTGTTCTTCCACCAGTCCATTACCATATTGCGGTGGTCCAACTCTTTTCTGGTCATCCGCTCCTCTTGCCGCCACATCTTTGTATGACTCGCAAGATAAGCCTCTCTCGCCTCTTTATAATCCGGGTTTATCTCCATTGCCTTTTTATAATAAAACGCTGCCTTATCATACCACTTCTTCTCATCATAGGCCCTGCCAAGCTGCATAAAATTCTGCTCTGGCGTATCATACTCGATCCTGTATATATCTTTCCTAAAAATATTTTTCTCGCCATCTATCGTGCTTAGCAGGATTCTGTCGCTATATTCCTCGATAACGAGACCCTTAAGCTTAGTATTGTCCTTCATGATCAGACTGTCAGCGTAAAGCGTTGAAGACAAAGTGAGCGCGCATATTATTAAAACAATTAAATAGTGCATATTTTTAAATATATCATATATGAATGCAAATTACAAGCGCGGAGATCAAGGCCGCGGAGATCAAGGGAATTGTTTCACATCTATGCGGGAAGAACTGATCCTTACCGCCTTCCCGGCACCATTTCTATATTGTTCTGAAATTATTATCGTTACCGAGCCGATCTCTTTTTTGTCCATCACCCCGATACCTTCTATAATACCTTCTATTTTCTTGCTGTACGACCTTCTGTACCATGCGCTCTTTTCTTCGAGGATATAGAAAGTAAGGCCTCTCTTTTCTCCTCTTGCAGCTATGGTCGTATCCGCGATAAACTTATATGGCCCATGACTCCATTTTGCCTCTTCTTCGTCGCCTACCAATATAATATTGGGGTCGCTGTCCAATGAAAAAATATACTCTATTATAGCGATTCTCGTGTTACGCGTAGGTCTATGCCAGCCTACTCCGCCGCTTCTTCTTATGGATCGGGCGCAAAGAATAGATCCCCCAATATTCGCAACGATCAATAAACAGACAAAGGTTAGAAACAACCTTCTAGCAATTATCCGCCTTTCCAGATGCAGGGATACCTTACCGATAAAAGAGGCGTATCCAATAAATATGACCGGCGCAAAGACCCCGAATATAGGCGTTATAGAGTAATAAAAATAGTGGGTGGACACCAGGAATAAAAGAAGCGTGAGTGATAACCACGTAAAAAGCAAAAGATCATTTCTTCTGAATTTCGAACTAATGGATTTAAAAGGCGCGAAGAAAATAAACAATATCAGCATCAAAATATTGGGGTCAAAAATATAGGGAAACTTTTTGAAAAAAGCAATATCTGTATACTTGCTAACGGGTACGGTTATAGACAAGCTCTTTAGAAACGCCTGCAATAAGTTAAAGGCGTTCCCGTGCAATAAGCGAAAGGCGGGCCCTTGGACAAGGATATAGTCTCTCATCCTGTCTAAACCGATAAGGATTGTGTAAAGATGGCGCGCGGTAAGGCCAAAAAATATCACGATAGATAGGAAAATATACAGATTTCGCTTACTGTGTTTTTCAAAAACAGAAAGATTAAACGCTAGATAAGTCAGACATGCGGGTATTATAAAATAAGCGCTGGAGTGAAATTGAGTAGCCACTCCCAGGGAAAACGCCAACAATATAACATATCTCTCTTTTTTCTCGTTCAACATCTTATGAAACGAATATACTATCAGAGTCAAAGGGATAAAATAAAAGCTGTAATCATCCCCGTTCAACGAATAGAAACTAGCATATATTGGAGAAGATACATAAAACACACAGGCCAAAAAACCGACCAGCCTGTTGTACATCTTTTTTGCAACCAGAAAAAGAACATACACGGACAGGAGGTGCAAAATAATGTAAAAGACCCCGAGGGTATTCATTGAGCAACCAAAGATGTAAAATAGCGCCATAAAAAGATACACGACCAGGAGGCCATGATATATATTTAAAGAACCTGCCAGCCCATGGGTTGGCAGGTTCTTATGCTCCAACGAGTCCTTGGCATACAGCACCCATGCAGCCTCGTTATTGTTAAACTGTGATAGGTTTAAAAGATAGACATCTATAATAAGGACGATGAACAGCAGGAAAAAGATTAAATACCTTTTTTTCGCCATGCGCGTCAAGTATAATAATCCTTTTTTTGTAGGTAGGCTGGGTTTATTATCACAGCGATTGACTTAAGATTATAGGCTTCTTGAAGTGGCTTATTGCCAGAGGTCATTAAGCACGAATAAGGCGCAGGCCTGTAAGCCGGGTTCTGTCAATCAGCGCGAAGCGCTGATTGATCCCGAAGATACGACAAACAGGAGTATCTGAGGGATCTGTCTTCGCGCTGACCGCAACGGTCATCTATCTGGCCCTGGCATTGCTGCGAGGATCACGCAACCTACCCGCCTCGCATTCTTCGAACGGGCCATTCTTATCAGCGAGGCCTATTTGGTTTTGCTCCGCGTAGAGATTGCCGCGTTTCACCCAAACTTGTGGAGCAAATTTTGCTCCGCAAAATTTGACTCGTCTCTGTGGCTCTAATCCGTCCCGCACCTTTTATGCATTCACGAAGACTAAAAGATATGTGGCTGTTAACCTTGTGAATATTAAAAAGGTGCGGGAGACGGGCATTACCCGCTACGCTGCCCTGTGGAGCCCGGACTTTCCTCCCCGCACCTTTTATGTATTCAAAAGCTTAAGAATTGTATCCTTCCTTAAGTCTATAAATATCAAAAAGGTGTGGGGCGACCATCCAGCCTGCGCCTATTCTGTTTTTAATGAGCTATCTAACCTTGTGTCTATTGCCCTATTGGCAAGTTTATCAGCAATAGAATTATCGCCTCTGCCTATACTGACCACCGTAATCTTATTAAAACCGCGAGAGAGGTGCAGGAATTGTTCATAAAAGGGTTTAAGATTCTCATTTTTTACCCTGTATTCTCCTCTTAATTGCATGGTCAACAACTCGCTGTCTGACTTTACTACAATATCTTCATATCTCTCTATAAGGGCCTCCTGCAATGCATAGATGAGAGCCATATATTCAGCTACATTATTGGTCGCATTGCCGATAAATTTAAAGAGTTTTTTAACGACCTTTTTGTCCTGGTCAAAAAAAACCATACCGATGCCAGATGGTCCCGGATTCCCCCGCGAAGCACCGTCTATAAATATCTCAATTGATTTCATCATTGTCATCCAAGTAGAGTATCCTGGAACAACTGCCACAGGTTATGATGTTATCCTTAAGTTTTGCCTCGCTTACTATCTGCGCGGGAAGGCTCATGTGGCAGCCACCGCAGGTACCGCCTTCCACCTGCACTATGGCGACGCCATCCCTGTTGTTAAGCACCTTCTCATAGCTTGCCAGCAATCGTTTGTCAATATCAGGCGCTATCTTTTCTCTCTCAGCTGTCAGCTGCATTATCTTTGAGTCTATTTCCTTGATCCTTGCGCTTATAACATCTTTTTCCTTCCGAGAAGACTCTTCGTCTTTTTTGAATATCTCCTTTTCCTCCGCAATCTTCTTTTTCACATCGTCTATACCATCCATTAATTTTATCATATCTTCTTCTACGAGAGAGTTATCGGCCTTCAAGCCTTCTATCTCCTGAGTCATAGTCGAATACTCTTTATTGGTCTTTAACTGATATAGCTGAAGCTGTAGTTTTCTGACCTGCTCTTCTTTTTGCTGCAGGCTGATTTCATTTTCTTTTAGTTTAATCTGTAATACCTTTAGATTAGCGTCTGCCTCTTTGATGCCTGTCTTTTTGGTCTCAAGCGAGCTCTCTATAGCCTGTATTTTTTCAGGAAAGGTATCCTTTTCCTTATTCAACAAATGGATCTCTTTATCCAAGACCTGAAGGGCCTTTAAAAACTCTATCTGTTCCCTGACATTCTTTACCTGAGCCAAAACTGTCTCCTTGTCAAGTTAAGCAAAGCAAGCTTTGCGGCTACATCTCTATCCAAACCATCTAGCCGCTCGGGACATCCGCCTACGGCGGATGGTGGGCGATACTGGACTCGAACCAGTGACCTCTGCCATGTGAGGGCAACACTCTAACCAGCTGAGCTAATCGCCCAAGTTTGTGAAACAAACTTGGACCATCCGCCTGCGGCGGATGGTGGGCCCACAAGGACTCGAACCTTGGACCACCTGATTATGAGTCAGGTGCTCTAACCAACTGAGCTATGGGCCCCTCTTATTTTACTACTTGACGGCCCTATGGTGAGTTTATCGAACCATGGACCTTTACTTCGTCAAAACTATTGAAGTTAAATTATACCATTTGAAATATATTATGACAAGAAAAATCGGGGAAAAAATAGGGACGTCTCACAGTTACCTAACTCACTACAAATTATATATTTACAAGAGTGACGATTCCAACAAGACAGATATAATCGCTGGAATCATCACAACTGCAACTCATTGCCCCTAAGGATGTTATAACACAGTGAGACGTCCCCAGTTACCCAGTTATGGTTCATCTTCTAATACCCTCAAAACTCCATTTTTCTCTAATCTTGTTAAGATGCTATGACCGCAACCAGCATTTGATCCGCCTTTTACCTGATGACTAACGTCTAATAAAATATCCTCTATGCCATCGTTATTGAAATCTGCGAATGCTGAAAGCACGATCCAGGTTATAGAACTATCGTCTTCGAGTTTGATTTCATTCTTGTTTATGACCTCTATTTTCTTATTTGGTGCAAAATCTTTCCAGGTAAGTCCTTTTGCTATAAACTCTTTTGCTTTCTTCACTTCATCATCTGACAGATTAAGGTCTAATGTGCACGGTAAAATCTGTAGAGGATTTTCTGTTAAATCAAAATCAGTAAGATAGCTAACTTTTGAAGGTTTGATATTCATTAGGAATTTTAAGGGATTGCACGCATTTATAAACCAAGATTCCATAGCTCTATCATAAGTAGTATAGGGGGCGAATCCTTGATTTTTATAATTCCAATATTCCCTACAAGTAGCTACCTTTACCTCCTTACCCTCATCGTTAGTCAACTTCAACTCTCCGCCGCTCTGCAACATATCTACTGGATTGTCCAACATCTCGTCTATTCCTTTCAAAACCTTGCTTGTTACATCCCCTGTCCACCTAACAGGATATTGGTGCTCTGCGCGGATTTCTTCTTCTTGAGAAAGTTGTTTTGAAACAACTGGCCTATCCTCTTGTGCACAAGAGGTGCAGGAAAGTATCAGGATTAGAATGAGTAAGAGTACTTTGTTTTTATTCACTATTTTCCACCTTCGGCTTAAAAACCCCTTTTCTTTAGCTTTCCGATTACATTCGATATCTTCTTCGTCAGGCTTATGAAAGGTGAAAGTGGGAAGATTACACTTGGTCCCGTACTTTCTTTAAGTCTTCGAATGCCTCACAGAAAGACTTTGTAAGGGAAAGGGGTAAGATCTACAAATACTGCATTCAGACTGTGTCACAATTAATGCGTTAATCTTACAGATAATTATTACATATATTATACCTATTTACCGTCGGACATGCTATAATAAATATGCAAATACCGAAAGGAGATTCTATTATGGCATATCGATATGGCGATAGAGAACAAATACAGCTTTTCCCGCAAGCAATAGAAGATTACGTAAGTAAAGACGACCCTGTGCGGGCATATGATGCTTTTGTTGAAGCGCTTGACTTCAATGAGCTGGGAATCATCCTTGATGAAAATCACACAGGTAATCCCCAATATAATCCCAGGAGCATGGTGAAACTGCTTGTATTCGGATACTCATACGGTATCCGCAGCTCACGAAAATTAGAAAGAGCAGCCTATCACAACATAGCTTTTATCTGGCTTATGGAGAGCCTAAAACCAGACCATAAAACAATCGCCGAATTCAGGCGGAATAATAAATCAGCTTTAAAAGAAACCCTCACCCAATGCGCTCGTTTATGCATAAAACTCGATCTCATTGAAGGTAACACATTGTTTGTCGATGGCACAAAGATACGCGCAAATGCATCTATCAAAAAGACATGGACAAAAGAGCGTTCCGAGGAAGCCCTTAGGAAAATAGACGAACGCATTGACGAGATCCTTTCCGAATGTGAAGCAGCTGATGAAAATGAACAAGGCCAGCCATCAATAGTATCAATGCAAGAAGAACTTCATGATAAAAACGCCCTTAAAGCTAAAATAGAAGATATTCTCAAAGAACTAAACAAAACTAACAAATCTTCGATAAACACCACTGATTCAGAGTGCGCTCGTATGAATAGCATTCAAGGCTCCCATGCTGGATATAATGCACAAGCTGTTGTTGACGAAAAACACGGCCTTATAGTGCATACCGATGTTGTGAATGAGAATAATGACCGCCACCAATTTGCCACCCAGATCTCTCAAGCCAATGATACGCTTGGACAAAAATGCCTTGTGGCTTGTGCTGACCAGGGATATTCTACCACAGATGAATTAGAAAAAGTTGACAAACAGGATATCAAAGTAGTAGTGCCTCCCTGTGAAAAGAGCAGCATTAAAAAAAGCTTTACCTATGATTCCAAGAATGATTGTTACCTCTGCCCAGAAGGGCATATTTTAGAAAATAGTGGATTAACTAGCAATAAGAAATCCAATATTTACAGAATCGAGAATAAATCTTTCTGTTTAGGTTGCTCTCGTTTTAAT
>JAHIEN010000016.1 GCA_018901615.1 Candidatus Omnitrophota bacterium
CAGGGAATCCTCTCCCCTTGAGCCTGTAAGATAAAAAATATTCTCCTTTTTTTTGATAAGCAGGGCGTCAAGGCCTTTTGATATCAATATATCAGCTAGTCTTTTCTGCCTATTCAGGTAGTTAGGTCTTGTTTTCATAGCCTTTCGCTAACTTTATCGCCGCTTCCAGGCCATAGATGTAGCTATCCAGGCCAAAACCGGATATCTGGCCTTTTGCAACAGGCGCAATAAGAGAATTATGCCTGAAATCCTCCCTGGAGTAGATATTGGAAAGGTGCACCTCTACTGTCGGTATGTCAGTGGCCAGTATAGCGTCACGTATCGCGACACTGGTGTGCGTGTAGGCCGCGGGATTTATCAATAACGCCGTGCAGGCCTTTTTGGCATTGCCTATCTTGTCCACTATCTCGCCTTCATGGTTTGACTGGAACACTTCAAGATCGACCTTGTTTTTCATGGCGATCTCTTTTAATTTTTTGTTGATCTGGTCTATAGTGATCTTACCGTAGACTTCAGGTTCTCTTTTGCCTAACAGGTTGAGATTGGGGCCATGGATCACTAGAATCTTTTTCATATATCCTCCGTTTTAGTTCGTGGCTCATAGCTGATAGCTCATAGGATTCTTGGCAACTATGCGTTAATCCTCTGCTTCCTCTACGAGCATCACAGGGATGCCGTCTCTTATGGGGTATTTTTTCTTACAGCCGGTGCAGCAGATCTTATCGTCTTTGAGTTCTACGCCTGATTTGCACGCAGGGCACGCTAAGATTTCAAGAAGTTCTTTGTCTATCATGTTACGCCTCCATTTTTCTAACCGCTGAAAATCGATTAAAAGTCATCGCGAGATAATTTTTTTACCTTAACAGGGTAAACCAGGTGTAGGATGCCTCCGGCAATGCTGTAGAGTATGATCACCCCGAGCCATAACAGGGAAATGGCAAAGGCCCTCTCGGTGCCCATGTCACCTTTTAAAAAATACACGAATGCCCCTTCTCTTACGCCGAGGCCGTTTATGGACGGCACCATGCTTACGGCCCATACCAGGGGGATTATCAGGAATAGTTTTAAGAGAGGTATACTGCCACCGATTGACAACACAAAGAAATATATGCTGACTATGGCGCAGCCCTGCATTAATATTGACAACAGCACGATCCTAGTCATGAGAAGTTTGTGATTCCTGTACAGGTTGATCGCGCTGTATAGCTGATAGATCTTCCCTTTTATTTTATTTATAACGCCTGTCCCGCTGAATGTTTGATCCCCAGCTTTTCTATTAAACAGGAAAAAAGTTATAGCGCTGGAAGCGATAAAAATGATCAATATGCTATAAAATAGCGCGTTATTATTCAGCGTCCTCCCGATAAATACCAGGCCTATAACGGCGATGAACATGGTGGCGATAAACCCGAAAAGTCTGTCAGATAGGACCGCCGCGTATGACCCGAGCTTGTTATTGGTTTTTTTTGAAGCGTAATAGGCCTTTGCAATGTCCCCGCCTATCGCAGTCGGCAGAAAATTATTGAAAAAAAACCCGATGAATGTCAGATACACGGAGTCCTTCATACCCATGAATATTTTCTGGCCTTTCAGCAGTAATTTTAACCGCAAACCCATAAGGATAGTGGGGGCAATATTTATAACCAACGCTATTATCAAAAAGGCCTTATTGCAATTTTTCAGTATAGAGCCTATATTCCCGATATCTTTTCGCATTATCCAGAGAAGAGTCGCAAGGAGTCCGAAGCTGACAATAAACCGCAGGCACATCAATAATGTTTTTTTATTTACCATAACACCATCCCGGCATATCCGACAACAGAAGAATAATCACCTGTAATATCGCCGCTTGTCTGGTATTTCACAAGCCCTGCCTGTTTTGCTCCCAGCTTTTTACACGCGCTTAAAAGTACGCATGTCGGGGCTGACCCGCACATGGATATCTTGTTTTCCTCGACTACCCTGAAAAGCCTTTCTTCGTCAAGCGCGAGTATGGCCTCTATGGCAAGCCTGTCTTTTGCCTCAGCTGATTCTCTCGACTCATAGTGCGTAAAGTCAGTACTTGCTATAAATATGGCGGATCGCCCCACTTTCTTAAAACCCTCGACAATATCAATGGCGAGCTGTTGGTATTTTTTTATATCGCCTCTTGAAATAATTATGGGCACTATTTTTATATCGCCTCTCACGTATTGCAAAAAAGGCAGTTCTACCTCTATAGAATGTTCGCCCGCGTGCCCGCGGCTGTCATCTTTCAAGAGTTCACTTGCCTTGAGTATAGATTCGGCTATCTCGCAATCTATCTTGACTTCGCCGAGAGGAGTCAACCAGCTGCCTTTTGTCGCTATGCTAAAAGGGCTTCCTGCTCCGGTATGATCCGCGCCCAGGATAATAGCTGTTTTTTTGATCTCTACCTTTGAAATCGTCGCGCCTGCTACAGGGCCTGAATATACGTAACCGGCATGCGGAAGTATGACGCCCTTTACCTCTTGTTTTTCTGAGCCGGTAACTACCAGGCCCGCGAGCATTTTCTTAAGGCTCGCTTCTGTCTGCGGGTAAAATTGTCCGGCAACAACAGGTTTTCGCATCATAACCGTTTCCTCGCAATTAAGCAACTGTTCGAGGTTAAACCTCGAACAGATTCAAACTACTCAGGCGCAACTGTTCGAGGTTTAACCTCGAACAGTTCAATCCTTGCCTTGCATTATTACGACCGCGCACTTGTCCAAATTCAGAAGCCTGCCCGCTATTTCCCGCACGTCTTTGATCGTAACGGCGTCTATATTTTTATTATATTCTCTGTAGTTATTATAACCCAGGCCGTAGAGTTCGTCCATTGAGGCGTTGAACATAAAACTCGAATTTGTCTGCATGCCTATTTGTCGCATTGCCTTAAGATGGTTTTTGGCCTTTTCCAGTTCTTGTCCCGAAATATCTTTTCTTACAAACGTGTTTATCTCTTTTGATATGATACCCCTGACCCTGCTTATGTTTTCTTTCGCGGTCAACGCGTAGATGACTATATATCCTGGATCAAGGCCCATGACCTGAAAGGCCCCTGTTGCGTAGGCAAGGCCTTCTCGTTCCCTTATTTTTTTAAACAACACCCCTGACTCCATGGAGAGCATGTCTACCATGACTTCTGCCGCATGCCTGTTTTTGTCGTATACATCGATTCCGCGAAAGCCATAAAGGACAAGGGATTGTTCCTTCTGTGTCTCGACTATTTTTTCTCTTATGTCTTCCACGGGAGGTTCTTCTTTTGGCAGCGGTAATTCGAGCGCCCCTGATGGTATACTTGAGAAATATTTTTCAGCCAGGGCCTTTATGTCGTTTGTCTCGCAATCGCCGCAGATCCCCAGAATTATATTATCAGACTTCAATACGCTGCTGAAGAAATCAGCAACCGCCTCTCTCTTTATTCCAGAAATGCTCTCGCGTGTCCCTGTTGTCTGAAAACGATAAGGATGATCTTTGAATAGCTGCTCCTTGAGGATCCTGTGGCCGTGGTTAAAGAGCTGGTTGTCCTGCATGTCTATGGCTGAATTCATCTCATCTTTTTCCCGCCGCAGCTCTGTCTCAGGAAAAACAGATCTCCTGCAAAGTTCAGATGCGATATTAAAGGCCAGCTCCGTATGTTCTTTCAGGCAGTTTATTGTAATGCCCATGCTGTTGTTTGCCGAGTATGTGTCTATAGACATGCCTCTTGATTCATAAAGCCGCGCAATATCCTCTCTAGTCATGGTATCAGTGCCATCCATTAACATAAGACCTGTCAACATGGAAATGCCATTATTATCAGGCCTTTCCAATAAAAGGCCTCCCTTGAGCAGGATGACGATCGACACCATAGGGAATGACGGATTTTCAGATATCAACACAGGGAGCTTGTTCTGAAGCTCTACCCTGGTGATATTCCTGTCATTAAGGCTTATCACCTTGTCTTTTTCTGTATTAATAATATTACCTGATTTACTTAACGCGACTACAGTCATGGCCTGCGTGTCTAGATATTTATTGGCCGCGGCCTTTATTTCATCCGGGCGCACGGATTTTATACGCTCTATATATATCTCAAAGAAATGTGGATTGCCTGTCAGTAATTCTCCTATCGCAAGATCGTTGGCCTGAGATTCTATCGTCTCCTTTTGATATATGTAACCTGCCAGAAAATTGTTTTTAGCCCTGGTCAGATCTTCTTCCCGCACGCCGTTTTTCTTGATATCTTCCAGTTCCTTTAATATGGCTTCCAGGGCCTCCCTGCCCTTGTTTTCTTTTAACACGCTTGATACGACAAATAAACCCGGATATTTAGGTGTGTAGTTATATGCTGATATGGATAAGACTAGGCCCTGTTCCAGGCGTATTTTTTTGTTTAGAATAGAGCCCTCGCCCTCGCCAAGTATATAGGACAAGAGGTCAAGGGCATACAGGTTTTTGTCCGCGAACGCGGTTGAGTGAAACGCGATATTGAGATAGGCGCCTTCTATATCAATCGCTTCTTCTATGTATTTTTCAGCTATCTGCTGCGGCTCTTCCGGCAAGACAGGGATAATATTGTTGCCTCTCGGCATGGCTCCAAATTGTCTTTGAATTTTTTCATAGGTTTCTCCGGTATCTATATCCCCTACTACCGAGATCACCATTTTTTCAGGCGTATAATTTGACCTGAAGAAATCAATCAGGTCTTCTTGCCCCAGCCTGTCAAAATTATCCTTGTAGCCTATAACAGGTATAGCGTATGGGTGCGTGAGATAGGCGTTGGAAAAGGTCAATCTGGAAAGCCGCTTACCAGGGTCATCCCTTGAAAGATCCATCTCTCTTTTTATTACCTGTTTTTCTTTCTTTAATTCTCCGGGATCAAAGGTCGGAGCGGTGAGCATTTCTTTCAATATGTCGATCGCTGTATCGGCATGCTCTTTCAATATCGTTATCCTGTATCCTGTATAGTCAAACGAGGTGAAGCCTTCTATCTTGCCGCCATATCTATTTAATATCTCTTCTATAGCCTCCAAGGGGTATTTCCTGGTTCCCTTGAATAGCATATGCTCTATAAGGTGACTTATCCAGCTTCCAAGATATCCTTCTTCGCAGGCAGAACCGACCCCCAAAAAAACAGAAAAGACCACGATTGGATTCCTGTGGTCTTCTTTGACTATTACGCGCAGCCCGTTATCAAGCCTGCTTACCGCCTGACCGCTGGACGGCCGGCATAACGCAAAGGCATCTAAAATAAAAAAAACCAAGATGTATATAAGGGCGATTTTTCTTATCTTGGGCATCATGCTTTGTTATTTTATCTGAATTTATTGGACTTGGAAGCCCTCTGTCTTCTTCTTTTCTTTTCGCTGGGTTTTTCGTAATGTTTGCGCGTTTTTAACTGCTTAAGAATGCCTTCTCGCTCTATCTTTTTTTTGAAACGCCTGAGGGCCTTTTCCAAAGGTTCGCCCGGCGCAAGCTCTATTCTAGACATGTCTGTTATCACCCCTTTAAGATTTATTTGTGTTTCAAGGTAAAGGTATTTTATACAAAATTACAGGCGTTGTCAAGAAATATAAGAATTTTTGTGCACTACTCGAATAGCGGGGAAAGTCTTTATCCCTACTGTTCTTTTTTTCCGCCGTCCTTCATTTCCTTTTTGAATTCCTTTATGCCTTTACCCAGGTTCCTTGCTATTTCCGGGAGCTTGGCTGCCCCGAATACAAGCAGGCATATAAGAAGTATCAGAACCAACTCTGGCATGCCTATGCCGAACATATTTGACCTCCTTTTTTGGAGATTTTCTTGAGTAACGCGTCTATGTCTACATACTGTTCAACCAGCTTCGCGGCCATCCGCGTCTTATCCCTGTCTACCGGGTTTATTTTTATGGCCAGGTCGTGTATCTGTGAAGCTGCCCTGTACGTGTGCTGCCTGCTGAGGAGAACTGGTATTCTGGCATTTTCTATCAGCGCCATTATTTTTTTATCAGGTATTATTCCTCCTGTCAGGACAATGCCGGATATGGAGATGCGGCTTTTTGGCTTTTTAAGCACATTAACGCTGAGAATGGTCATGAGCATATCTTCTCTATCTCCCGGCGTTATCAGCAATGTACCGTTTTCTATGTAGCCTAGCGCGGTGCGTGGCTCCATGGCCCCTACGAGTATGTTCAGCACCCTGTTGTGCATCCCTGCCTTTTTTGATATCAGCTCCATGTCTGTTTCTTCCAAGATATTCTGTATCATGGGCATGGATAAAAGCGGCGCGTAAGGTATTACGCCCAGGACATCAATACCTTTTCTTTTAAAACCGAGATCCATTATCCTTTTAATTTTACTGTACTTGGCAGGCAGGACTTTATTCACGATGACGCCTACTACTTCAACCCCTTCTTTTTCGAACAATGCGCGATTCAGCTCTATCTCGTCTATAGGCTTACCTATGCCTCCAGACGTCACCAGTATGACTTTTGCGTCTAAAAGTTTTGCTACCTTCGCGTTCGAAAGATCAAATACAGAGCCGACCCCGGCATGCCCTGTGCCTTCTATCACTACAAGCTCTTTATTCTTTGCCACGCGGTCAAACGAGGCCTTGATATCTCGCGCTAATTTTTCAGGATTCCCACTTTTTATATATCGTTCCGTGAACCCTCTCTCTATTGCCACAGGGCTCATATCTTTAAGGTGAGATCTTATCCCGCAGACCTTTTCTATGAGAATAGAGTCTTCATCCACTTTATATCCATGCTCGATAACATATCTCTGGCCAACAGGTTTTATAAACCCGACCCTCCTGTATCTTTTTTTAAAGGCGTGAATAAGCCCCAGCGACACTGTAGTCTTGCCGTCATTCTGTCTTGTTGCCGCTATAAAAACTTTGCCGTGTTTTATTTTTTTTCCCATTTTAACAATTCTGTTACTTTTGCGAGCGTACTGCCTGCGTCTATTTCTTTTCTGAGGCGGTTTTCTGTCTCCAGAACGCTCATGGCCCTGTTTATTATCTCACCGGCCTTCTGGCCTGGTATGACAACTACGCCGTCACAGTCTCCGACTATATAATCGCCTGTAAAAACTCGAGTCCCGCTGATATTGATCGGAACGCCGATCTCTCCGAATCCTTTAGGTTCACCGGCTGCCGGAGATATTATCCTGGCAAACGCTGGAAACTTTAACGCCTTTATTTCCTGAGTATCTCTTATCGCACCGTATATTACAACCCCTGCCAATTTCTTTTGAATCGCGCCGTGTGTGGCAAGCTCTCCCCATACTGCCGGGGCTACTCCTCCGGCATCAATAACAATGACCTGGCCTTTTTCAGCAATATCAATGGCCTCTACTGCCTTGGCCCAATCACCCGGATATGTCCTTACCGTTAACGCCTTTCCATACATCTTGGCACCGGGAGAAATAGCCAGCAGGTCTTTGAGGTGACCGCTTCTATGCATTGCGTCTGATAGATTTGCCGTCGATACTTTTTTAAGGACCATGTCAACGTCTTTTTCAGACACCCTTTTAAAAAACTCCGTCTTTACCCCTTTTAATGTCGTTATAGACCTCCTGATCTCTGACGAGGCCTTTTTCGCGTCGCTCGACTTATTTATAGCGCCGCCTACTATTACAATACTTGCCCCGGCCCTGACAGCCAGAGGCGCGGTCTCGGAATTTATTCCCCCGGCTATCGCGATAGGCACGCTAATAATCCTTGATATCTCTTTTAATTGTCTGAACGGGTCTTTTCCCTGCATCTGGTCATCGATGGCGCAGTGTATGCCTATATAATCCACGCCTAGCTTTTCTATTTCCGAGGCGCGTTTCTTTACGTCCCTGACCGCTATAAGGTCTGCCTGGATCTTTGCCCCGTAATTGTGGGCAGCCTCAATGCACTCTCTTATAGTAGAGTCGCTCGCGGCCCCCAGGACACATACAACGCCCGCCCCTGCCTTGGCGGCGATTTCAACTTCCACCCGGCCAGCGTCCATTATCTTCATATCAGCGACTATGGTCTTGCGGGGAAACATCTTGCGGAGCTCTCGCACAGCTCCCAGGCCTTCGCTCTTAATGAGAGGCGTGCCTGCTTCAAGCCAGTCCACACCGCCCGCAACCGCCTCCCCGGCGCATTTCAAGGCCCGTTTTAAATTTACGAAATCCAAGGCTACCTGTAATATTGGTTTCATTTATTCACCCATGATCTGCACTATCAACTCTCTGGATCTCGGCCTATTATCAAAATCAATAAAAATGATCTGCTGCCAGGTGCCAAGCTCCATCTGATTTTTTATAAAAGGCACTGAAATGCTTGGACCAAGAAACGATGCCCGCACATGCGCATAGCCATTGCCGTCGTGCCAGCGAACATTATGCTCATACAAGCCTGATTTAGGGGCGATCTTTTCAAAAAACGCTTTGATATCCTGTACAAGCCCTGGTTCGTATTCGACAGTGGTAAGCCCCCCTGTCGAACCTTTTACAAATACGGTCACAATCCCATTACTAAGATCTGTCTTTGATAAAACGGCCGCGACCTGCCAGGTTATATCGATTATATCTGTGTCGCCTTTTGTGCTCAGTTTTATCTTTTTAGTGATTACTGTCATTTCTATCTTCCTGCTCTCCTTAACTTGACAAAACGAGTAATACTCGAAGTGTCAAGTTAAGGTTATCTTTTGCGGTATGCGTCTAGAAACGAGTCGCAATAGAGCTGTTTTTCCATTAATAATTCCGCTGTTATCGCGGCGTCTGTCAGGTCCTTGTCGTCCGCGTCCATTATAGCGGCGTCAAGTCCTGACGCAATTGCCATGACCAGAAACGTCCTGTTTATGAGCGGTTTGAGGCGTTCGTTAGAGCCCTGCGAAACATTTGACAGGCCAAGGATAGCCTTAGGCGCGGGATCTGCCAGTATCTTTAATTCTCTTATCGTTTTCAGCACCTCTTGCGCATGCGCCTGCGCGACATTTACAGGCAGTATAACAGCATCGATATAAAGGTCTGAGATATCTATTCCATGCTCCATAGCAGACGCCACTATTTTCATTGCCAGCTCAAGCCTGCCCTCAGAGTCTTTTGGTATGCCGGATTTGTCCATTGTCAGGCCGATAACCGAGGCGTTGTATTTTTTAGCGAGGCCAAAGAAAGTATCCATCTTGTCTTCATTTGCGTTTACAGAGTTTATTATTGGCTTTGATTTACAGAGGTTTAAACCCGCTTCCATGGCA
>JAHIEN010000017.1 GCA_018901615.1 Candidatus Omnitrophota bacterium
TATTGCCCATTATTCCACGGTCATTAAGATAAATGGACCCAGTTACAGGGCTAAAAACCTTAAAAAGGAAGGGGGTGGTAAGGGGTAGTCACTATGGAAAAAAGTCGGGCCTTTGCTATGGAATTTGCCTTGACTTTGACGAATATCAAGCGTAGGTCAGATCTATATGTGAGTTACGGTTACTTACCATTTTGGACGTAATCTTATTTAATTCTAAGGGTATTTGTTTTGGATGAATTGTTGTAACATACTGTAAATTAAAGAGTTGTTTATTTAAACGCAACTAGTAGTTATAGCACCTTTTAGGTATAATTAGGGCAATTCCAAATTTTATTATACCCTATAAGGTATATATATGTAGTTATTACCACTTTAAGGGTATAACATTATTATAATAATACCTTAAAGGGTACAAAAAATTGCAAAAAATATTGCAATTATACCTGATAGGTGGTATACTTTGATTACTATGAAAAATAATATTGCTTCTCAAATAAAGATACTCCGGAAGAAAAACGGTTTAACTCAAATCGAGTTTGCCAAACGGGTTGGAGTTGGCTTGCGTTTCTTGAGGGAACTCGAACAAGGTAAGTCTACGATAAGAATGGATAAGCTTATGCAAGTTTTGGACTTCTTGGGATATTATTTGGAATTAAAAAAGAATGAACCTCAAGATCTTAAAGAACACGGAAGAATATAGGGAAGAAAATCTATGGATATCTTACGAAAGGCGCAAGTTTTTTATAAGGATGAATTAGCGGGATTACTTTCAGAGACTAGAGACGGATATATTTTTCAATACGATCGTGTATTTTTGGAAAAAAGCATTCCAATTTCAGTGTCTCTGCCCCCTAGAGAAGAACCCTACCAATCAAAAGAATTATTTCCTTTTTTTAAAGGGCTTCTTCCCGAAGGGTGGTATTTAAACATAGTGAGTTTGACACAAAAAGTAGATAGTAATGATTCTTTTGGTTTATTATTGGCAAGCACAAGCGGAGATACCATTGGCGCTGTCACAGTCAGGAAAATGTGAAAATGAATTTGAACGAAGAATTCCTTAAAAATATGTTTAATTCCTCTAAAATTCCGGTTATAGATTTTGGATTAGGGGACATATCCCGGAAAGCGCAGGAGCTGACTGACAAACTTTCCATTTCCGGCATTCAGCCTAAACTATCTGTTACGCTTGACGAGAAGCAAAATATGTTGATTCCCGTGGCTGAAGGTGGAGAATATATTTTAAAACCACAAACTTCTACTTTTCCGAATATCCCTGAAAATGAACAATGCTGTATGGATATAGCCAAAGAACTAAATATAGAGGTGCCGTTGCATTGCTTGATTCCTTTAAAAGATAAAAGCCTGGCCTATGTGGTCAAAAGATTTGACCGGGAAAAGAGTGTGAAAATTCACCAGGAAGATTTTGGGCAAATTCTTGAACAAACGGATAAATATAAGGGATCAGTAGAACAAATAGGCAGGAAGTTAAAGGAGATCTCTTCGGCGCCGGGTTATGATGTTCAATTGTTATTTGAACGAGTTGTTCTTAATTTTATTCTTGGTAATGGTGATGCTCACTTAAAGAATTATTCCATTGCATATAGAGATAAGGATAATATCCGGTTAACACCGGCCTATGATATTGTGTGTTCAAAGTTGGTGATTCCGGGAGATGAAGATTCAGCGATCACTATACATGGCAAAAAGAATAAGCTGCTACGAGAAGATTTTGATCAGTTGGGTGATGATTTTAGTATCCCAATAAAAATTCGGTACGAAAAATTTGGAAATAAATTTAATGTTATGAGAAAAATTATAGAAACTTCTAGTATTGCTAAAGAAAAACAAGGACAATTTCTTGAGATCATCAAGGAGAGAATCAACCGTATAGGGTTGCTAGAATAAAATTAAAAAATTGTCTTGACAATTGTCAAGACATAATATATACTTAATTCAGATGACGGAAAGGGAAGTGCTCTCTAATATCGAAGACTACATGAGAAAAAATAACCTCCGTCAATGGGAATTCGCGAAAAAAATCGGGATTCCTGATGGCACGCTGAACAGGTGGCTTAGAGGCCGGTCAAATATCTCGAAAGCCTACCTGAAGCTGCTGAAGAAAGAAGGGGTTATCTAAAAATATTTTTTTAATCAAAATCTTGACAATTGTCCAGTCAGTTGGTCACTAAGGAGGCAGAAATGACTTACCTAACGCCAAAAGAAATCAGCTTAAAGACAGGCCTTAAATATTCCACGGTTCTCGAATGGGCCAAAGACGGCATTCTACCTGCCCGGATAATACAGAACCGGAAGAAAAGCAAATATTTCTTTGTGGAAAAAGAGGTCGAGGCAGTAATAGAAAGGCATAAAATCGCGGGTATTTGATGAAAAAAGGCTATATATTTAAAAGAGGGAATAGATGGTTTCTTGCATTGTCGGATCCTTCTTATGCCTCAGGGTACAGGATTAAGGCACCGTCTTATAGCACAAGATCCGCGGCTCAAAAGGCACTAAGAGAAAGAAAAGATGCTGTAGAATCAGGCCAGGTCGGATGGCTTAGTGAAGGCGATACATATTACGCTGATTATATCAAAGATTACCTGCAATTTGTTTTAACTAACCACAGCCAGGAAACCCTTAAGACATACAAAGGCGTGTTGAAGGATTTCAATATCTTCCTGAAAGAGAAATACCCACGGATACAGCGCCTTAAGGAATTTTTTATCAGGCTTTTTGAAGAATACAAGATATGGCTCAAAGAGACAGGCCGCAAGGATAATACAGTAAATAATCATATTAAGGTATTAAAGACAATATTTAATCAGGCGATAAGATGGGAGTTATTAAAAAAGAACCCTATAAAGGATGTGCGTAATATAAGCGTGGAAGATGAAAAGCCGATTGTCAGCCTGGATACGCCCGAGAAATTCGAATTATTTTTTGAAAGATGCAAAGCGCTAAAACAGGAATAT
Organism: Candidatus Omnitrophota bacterium; assembly: GCA_018901615.1. GTDB lineage: Bacteria > Omnitrophota > Gorgyraeia > Gorgyraeales > Gorgyraeaceae > JAHIEN01. Next base: position 2,973 of record JAHIEN010000017.1, read on the forward strand.
TACAATCATTATTATTGCACAGCGAAACTTGGCCTCAGATGGAAAGAAATGATCAGCCTGGAATGGGATGATGTTGATTTTGAGAACGCGGTTATAATTATAAGGAAAAAGAAAGGGTTTATCCCAAAAGGAAGGACACAGAAAGATCGTAAGCCCAAAACCCGCATAATTTCCGTGCCTCAGGATGTTTTGGATATATTAAGATCAATAGAACATAGTCATGAAAAGGTGTTTCTTAAAGACGGTAGTCCTATCCCGTTTTTTTAGCGATAGTGACCTCAAACAGAAGGGTTAATTAACTTTAGAGGCAATATACCTAAAAAGTAGTATAATGCCTAAAGGAGGTCACCATTGGAACCTATTATGA
>JAHIEN010000018.1 GCA_018901615.1 Candidatus Omnitrophota bacterium
AAACTCGCCACAGTAACAAAACTTGTAGACTGTGGGATTTTAAGAATATTACTTAGGAATATCATGGCTCCCGCTGAAAACAATATCAAAAGACCGGAAGTCGGATTCATATGCTCTAGCGAGATCTTGTTAACCAGGGTCCCTACAACCCTTGGCCCTATAAGCAAGCCTCCTAAAAAAACGCAGAGCCCGTAAAGGACAGCTGCCCTTGTCTTATTTAAAACTCGGCTGCCGTATGAAGGCGCAAACGATACTGAAAACCCGCTTACCCCCATATTTAAGGCCACGAATACAGAAATCAAAACCAACAATAAAGTAACAACCATTAGAGATCCCTCGCTTTGCTCGGGATAAATTCGGCCATATGACTTAGCTTCACTATGTTCGCTAAGTCATGGCCTCATTTATATTCCATCTCCATTTACATTTTTCTTTAAAGGCCTTGTGTGTATACCACATTCGCCCCCGCACTTACTCGTCCCGATCCATCGGCCTGCACGCTCATTGTCGTCACTGGTAATCTTTGTGCAGGGCGCGCATCCAAGAGACCGGTAACCTTCGGCATAGAGAGGATTCACCTTGACCCCGTATAAGGCCAGATACTGCCAGACCTCGCGTTCCCTCCATATAAGAATAGGGTTTAATTTTATTAATCCTTTATCGCGCTCTTCGACCTCTTTAAAATCTGTCCTGGTCCGGCCCTCTGTGCAGCGAAGGCCTGTTACCCAGCACTTAACGCCCATCTCTTCAACTGCGCGCTTTACAGGCTCAACCTTCAATATATCGCAGCATTTGTCCGGGTCAGTCTCATATAGCTTATCAGGTATTTTGGCATCGTTTTTATAGACTTTGAGTTCGGGATAGCGCGCCACCTCTTCTTTCATAAAATCAACCGTCTCCTTGGGCTTGAATCTTGTAGTCACTATAAAGCCTCGTATTTTTTGATCTACGTGTTTTGCAAGATGCCACACTGCAACAGAATCCTTGCCCAGACTATTTGCAACCACAAGGCCATCTCCGTATTTAGCATAAGCCTCCTTTATAAGTTGCAATGAGCGTCCAACCTTCTGTTTAAAATTCAATGCCTCCACCAAGACCTTCAGGTCTTCTTTTGTTTCCAGTAAACTCATAACACACCTCCTTAATTGTTATAATCCCTATCATATTAGTAGGTATTATAGCATGCTTTAAAATTCTGTCAAGTAAAAAATAAACTTTTTAGAATGGGGTACCTAATAATAAGGCGAACCTGGAGATCGTCACTTTTAGCACTCATCCCTGTGAGCATGCCAAGACCTGCCCAGAATTTATCCGCTGCAAAAGACACGCTCGGACCAAGGTAAAATTTCTCTTTGGTGTAGTTGCCTTTTGACTCAAGGCCCAGCCTCAGCCTGCGGCTTAACTCATAACTTGAGCCAAATGCATACTCATTTTCTGTCTCGCCTCTATTATCCACTTCTTGTTTAACGATTTGGTTATACGAAAAATTGTAACGGCCTATGTCTTTTGCAAAGACCAGTTTTGCCTCAAGCACATTAGGCTTGGATAATTCTTCCTCCCTTATATACTCGAAATAGAGCAGCGGATCCAGGATAAATTGACCTTTTTCACCTATGCGATACCTGGTCCTTAGCTTAAAACCGTCATACTCTGTGTCTGTTTCCTTGCTTTTGTTTGACACCTTAAAGAGTTGATAAATTGCTAAATCCCATCTGTCAGTAATCCCGTATTCCAGTTCAAGCAATGGCTTGACAGTATTCACGTTTGACTTATTTACGTCTGGAATCTCAGATGTAACATAGGTTTCAAGTTCAAATGTACCCTTGCGCATGGTCATGTATTCATATGTCCACACATATCTTCGCCAGTCTGCGCGAGCATTGAAAGCTATGTTTAACATTGATACCATCAAAATTAATATTAATAGCTCCTTTCTCATTTTACCCCTCCTTTTTGATTTTGAAATTCAATTTCAATTAATCTGTAAAAAAATAGAGCACTATATGACCCCTGCCTCCTTTTCCCTAAACTATCCTTATGTAGATACACGATGCCAATTCCTTATCAACGGCAAACTGGCTTTTGCCTATATTGAAGACATACGACGGAAATTTCTGCACCAGGGTAATGTCTGTATTGGGTAAAGCGCCTATTGCTATTATCTTCTTTATGAGTTCGTGATTCTGTGTCTGTAAATGCGAGATCTTCGCTTTTTGATTAACTTCCAGCTCTGTAAGAGACCTTATGAGCATTCCCGGGAGTTTCTTTGTCCCCTTGCAGCAGCGGCCTTCAGGAATAGCCTTGCCGTGCGGGCAGCGCTTTGGATGACCAAGAAGTGTGCAGATATTTTCATCGAGGCCTTTATGAAGCAGATGCTCGAATCTGCAGCTTGTCTCATCCATGGCGCGCCCTTTCAAATCCAGCACATCTGCGAACAACCTCTCTGCCAGCCTGTGGCGCCTGACGCAGTTTGCTGATTCAAGCTTGCCTTCTGGGGTAAGGGTTACACGCTTATCCGCAATATCAATGTAATTAAGTTCTGCGAGTTCAGCCAAGACATCCGCATCCTTTAAGGCCTCTATATCGCAATATCCCGCCTCGCCTTCCACTATGTCTACCCAAAGTTTCTCAAGTATCTCTTCTGCTCCGTCTGATAGGGTCATCCTTCGACTCCTTTCTCAATCGTCCTTAGATAAGCTCAGGATTGGGATAACCCTGAGCTTGTCGAAT
>JAHIEN010000019.1 GCA_018901615.1 Candidatus Omnitrophota bacterium
AGGATCATCAGGCCTATTACAAAAACATAGCCGTATGCCCAGTTGAGTTCAGGCATGTTCCAATGAGACGCGCCAGGATTAAAATTCATTCCATACACACCGGCTATAAGCGTAAGCGGCATAAATATAGTGGCAACTATGGTCAGGCGTTTCATGATCTCGTTCATCCTGTTTGAGACCGCAGATAAATATATCTCAAATGTGCCAGCTATAAGGTCGCGATCCGCCTCTAAAAGTTCGTGTATCCTCGCGATATGGTCATAGATATCACGAAAATAAATGACATTCTTAGCGGAAATAAGCTGTGAATCACGCCTGGCAAGCTTATTAATGACGTCTCTTTGAGGTGTTATGCTGCGCCTGAGATCTATAATATTTCTCTTCATATCTATTATTTTAGGCATCACATCGCCTATCTTCCCGCTCAGAACTTCGTCTTCCAGCTCTTCTATCTTGTCATCCCAGTAATCAAGTAAAGGCATGTAATTATCCACTGAAACATCGATAATATTGTACAACAAAAAATCAGCGCCTTTTGAGAGTATATGAGGGTTCTTTCTGACCTTATCCAGGTTTATGTCAATAGTCTTTAGCCCTTCCTCGTGGACAGTAACTACAAAATTTTTGCTCAAGAATATATCCAGCTCAGGTTTTTTAATCTCGCTCGACTCTTTGTCATAGAGAACGCTATGAATAACTATAAACACATGGTCTTCAAATTCATCTATCTTAGGGAGGTCAGTATAATGGCTGCAATCATCTATGGCCAGGGGATGAAAATTAAATACATCGGACAATATCTTTAATTCTTTTTCGTCTGGCCTGCGCATGTCGACCCACAAAATACCTTGTTTATCCTGCAGTATCCGCTGTATTTGGTCAACATTCAGGTCCTCATGAAATTTCTTGTTAGGGTCCAGATAGAATATATTCAGCATACTGTCTCTCTCCTTTACTGACAATGGTCCTTGTGATCGATAAAACTTAAAGGGAATACAATATCGCTCATGCAGCATGGCAGCATAACAGCGATAATGGTTATTAAAAATATCTCACCTATCATGTGCGTCCAGTCAGGTATGCCGAACGAAATAAGGTAAAGTATGGACGCCATACTGCTAACCAATACATGCATGGAATGAGAAAACTCTGTGCTCTTTTCTATAGCGGATGGGACAAGAAACCCCGCGGCAACACCTGTAATAGCAAATGTTATGATTATACGCGGGTGCTCAAGGATACATAGATGAAGGCGCATGTCGGTGCCAAGCAACCTGCCTCCAAGATAAGGCAACAGGATGTCGCTAATCCCGCATATGGCTATGGAGCCCGCAAAACCTATCACAAGTGTCTTTATAAAATGTCTATCGTGTTTCCAGAACATGGCTGTCGTGACAAGCGCGCTCAACAGGATATGCGTGGGGTGAAATATATGGAAAAGTTCTTCTGACGCGCCTGGCAGCCTATGCCCCGCGCCTAAGATAGCGGCGAAAAAGGTGAGAATTCCCATGATCATTATCCCTATGACTACGCCGAAGATAGAATATGGGAGGTGACCGCCTAATTCAATAATAATATGGCGTAACTTGCCTTGTTTTTTCATGTCTTACATCTTATCGAGATAATATGATAATTTCTCGATCATCTTGTCACAATAATATTTTAAAAACCTGCCTTCGTCTGACCTTTGCATATTGACCAGCTTTACACCATTAAGGATCTTTTTTTCTGTCTTGCCAAACGCCTTTGTCTCACTGGACCATCTTATCTCTCCAACGAGCTTCACAGGCTCTATTTTATCTCCAAGACTAATCTCTAGGTCCACATAAGTGCCAGGCTTTAAAGCTTTTAGAGATTCAAAACATATACCGTCCGCAGAGATATTTAATGTCCTGCTAATCAAGGAGAGCTCTTTAGAGTCTAAGACTTTATACCTGGCATCGACCTTTAACTCAAACCTCGGGTACCTTCTTCTTTCCATTATGAGATCCCTTTCATTTATAAAACTTCCATTATGAGTTTTTTAGCCTCATTGGGCTTTGCCGCTAGAAATTTTCTCTTGTGTTCGGATATCCCCAGCTTATCAAGGCATCTGACTATGTAAGATATAATCTCGCTGTCTTCCCTGTCGTATGATAGGAGCGACACAAAATCAATCAGCGCCTCCTTGAATCTGGCCTGCGCAAAAAGTATCTTTGCCATTTTTCGATATGCGTCACGCTCCACGAAGGACCTGCCGCAATTACAATCTATGATTTTCTTATAAAATTCGTACGCCCTGTTCAGGTTTTCTTCTTCGTAATACTGGTCACTTATGCGCATGTATGCCATTGCTATATCGTAAGGCTCGATATACTTTTTTTCCTCGTCTTTCAGATTGTCGACAAAATCCTCAAAATCGCGTATGCCTCGTTCATCTTTAAGCTTATCTCCGTAGGTTTTAAGATTAAACGTGTTATAGATATGTTCACCAATGACACGGTCTATCCTGTCAAGAAGATCATAAAGGTAGTATTTCGGATGCTGACTCACAGCGTTCCTGTAATTCTGTATAGCCTTTCTGTAAAGGCTCTCTGCGTGTTCATAATTTTTCCAGTAGGCCTCGGCACGCGCCTTATTGTGAAACTCCACGGCTATGTCTATATAAGGCTTGACCCGTGAACGCTCCTGGTTCCACTCTTCTATGTGATTCAGTTTTTCTTCAATATTGTCCATTGTGTTTTAATATAACATAAATCCTGTCAAATGTTAAGAACTTTTAACTTTTGACTTTGATTGCTCATTATGCTATATTTACGCTATATGTTAGGGATTTTGATAAATTTACTTTACCCAGCTTCCTGTCAGGTCTGCGGGATAAAAACAAACCGGTGGAATGAAAATATCTGCGCGGATTGCCTTAAAAATATGCGGAAGCGGCTCCCTCCTTTTTGCAGAAAATGCGGCAGGCAGATGCCTGGTAACCCGGGGTCAGAAAATATATGCGCTGACTGCAGAAACAGCGCTGTCTATTTTGACAGGGCGCTTTCCGCGTTTCATTATGATGATTCGCTAAAGGAACTGGTCCATAGCTTCAAATATAACAAGGCCACATGTATGGCAAAAGAATTTTCAGATCTTATCACAGCCTTTATGAAACAGCATGGCATAGACAGGGAAATAGATCTTATTTTACCCATACCCATGCATCCCGCCAGACTCTTCAAAAGAGAGGTAAACCCGTCTGATATACTCGCTAAAAATATAGCCAGAAAGCTATCTGTCAGGTATTCAGGCGCATTTTTAAAGAAAATAAAAAACACACGCGCGCAGAGTAAGCTCAGCCGGCATGAGCGTATTAAAAATATAAAAGGCAGTTTTTTCCTGACCAGGCACGGGGCCATCGAGACCAGGCAAAAAAATATACTGCTTGTGGATGATCTTTTTACTACAGGGTCCACTGTAAACGAGTGCGCCAGGGTCCTTAAAAAAGCTGGTTCAGGCCGGGTGAATGTAATCACGCTGGCGCGCGGAGATAGCCTGCCATGAAAATACTCAGAAGCTATATATTAAAAGAAATAACCGTAGTGTTTTTCTTTTCCCTCTTAATATTTACCTTTGCGCTGGTTACCGGCAACATGATAAAACTGGCTGACCTTGTGATCAATAAAGGCATAAATATAATCCTCGTGGGAAAGCTTTTCTTGTATCTTATCCCTTTTCTCCTCAGCTATACCATACCCATGTCTGTCCTGAGCGCTATGCTTATTGTGTTTGGAAGACTCTCTTCAGATAATGAGATCGCGGCAATGCGCGCCAATGGCGTAAACCTCTACAGGCTCACGATCCCCCTTCTCATAGGAGGCCTGGTACTAAGCCTTTTTTCCATAATACTCAATAACAGGATCCTTCCTGAATCACACTTTACATCAAGAAAGATCGTAAAAAATATAGGTGTAAAAAACCCCGCCGCGTATCTTGAGACAGGCACATTTATAAAAAGTTTCAAGGATTACATTATATTTATACACGAGATAGACAAAAACAAGATGAAAGGCGTGCGCATCTACCATCTGCAGGAAGGCCGGCCCACCAGGACCATCATAGCCAAAAATGGGGAGTTTATAAGCCTGGAAAATCAGAACGCGGTAAAACTGAAGCTCATGAATGGCACTAGCGACGAACCAAATCCGAAAAACCCGTTAAATTTTTACAAGCTGAATTTTAACACCTATTACCTTACGATGGACTTGGACGATTCTATATCATCATCAGGCTATATAGAAAAGAAACCCAAGGAAATGAATTTCAGGGAAATCAAACAGGAGGTAAAAAAATTAGGCCTGCACCATATAGACGCCCCCTCTCTTATAGCGGAATTTCACAGAAAAATATCTATATCTTTCGCCAGCATGGTATTTGTCATAATAGGTATCTCTCTCGGTATCTTCGCGAAGCGCGGTGAAAAAACAATACAGTTCGCCATTGCCCTCGGAGTCATTGTGCTATACTACCTATTGATGGCGGGCGGCATGGCCATATCATTAAAAGGCGTCCAGCCTATTGCCCTGTGGATATATTTGCCGAACATCATATTTTCCACCATTGGAATAATTTTATTCACCAATACCGTCAATAGCTAAAAGATGCGTATATTAGATAAGTATATAATCAAAAACTTTGTCACCCCTTTCCTGTACTGCCTTGTGCTTTTTATTTTTCTTTACATGATAATAGACGTATTCGGCCATCTCGATGAGATACTCAAGCGCGGGATACCTCTTTTGATACTTCAGGAATACTACCTGTCAATGATCCCTTTAATCATAATGCACAGCGCTCCTGTGGCAAGCCTGATCTCAACGATCTATGTCATAAGCACGATGAATAAAAATGACGAAATCATAGCCATGCGCGCCGCGGGTATAAGCATAGGCCGCATACTTACGCCTCTGGTATGTCTCGGACTCGCAATATCGATCGCGGTTTTTGTTGTCTCTGAAAAGATCCTCCCTTCAGCTATAAAAAATTCGCAGTATATAAAGGATAAGTATATCGAAAATAGTGATAGGGTTAAGGGTGCCGATAAGAAATCAATATATAACATAGCGCTTTACGGCAAAGACGACAGGCTTATATTTATAAAAAGTTATGACAGCAAAAACAGCATTGCCAGAGATATCACTATACTGCAGCAAGATAAGAAAGGGAACGTCGCTTCAAAGACAGACAGCCGCGAAGGTAAATGGACAGGCTCCTCTTGGCAATTTTCAGATATCCTTATCTATAACCTTGACAACGACGGCATGGTCGCGGGAAATCCTTCTTTCTTTGAAAATAAAGAATTTGACATGGAAAACCCAGCGGAACTTATCGCGAAAGGCACAAACTATGAATTTATGAGTTTCAAGGACCTTCGCAATTATATAAATAATTTTTCAAATATATCCCCGCATATAATCAAAAGGCTCCGCGTCGACCTGCATCAAAAGCTAAGCATGCCTTTTACAAACATGGTATTGATCCTTATCGGAGCCGCGTTTGCTTTAAAGATAAAGCGGAGAGGCAAGGCTGCCGCGATGATGGGAATAGGGATCAGCGTAGTGATAGGCTTTATATACTACGCCTTTATGGCTACTTTTATAGCCCTTGGAAAAGGCAGTATCCTGCCGGCCTTCTGGGCAGCCCACCTGGCGAATATAATATTCGGTTCCGTCGGGATTATATTGATAAGAAATTGAGGAGCCCGCTGCGGCGGACGACGAAGGATCAGTAGAAGGATCAGTAGCGGTAGTGCTCTGGCTTGTAAGGTCCTTCTGTAGGCACGCCTATATAATCAGCTTGTTCTTTAGAAAGCTTAGTAAGCCTTACCCCTATCTTATCCAGATGCATCCTGGCTACTTCTTCATCAAGGTATTTGGGCAATCTATAGACGGTCTTTTCGTATTTGTCCTTATTCTTCCATAGATCCAACTGAGCAAGGACCTGGTTAGTAAAAGAATTTGACATGACGAATGAAGGATGTCCTGTAGCGCAGCCAAGATTGACCAGCCTTCCTTCAGCCAATAGATAGATCTCTTTGCCATTAGGAAAGATATACTTATCTACCTGCGGTTTAATATTTATCCTTTTAATACCAGGGTACCTTTCAAGAGAGGCGACCTGGATTTCATTGTCAAAATGTCCTATATTGCACACGATAGCCTGGTCTTTCATTTTTTCCATGTGCTCGATCCTGATGACATCTTTATTCCCCGTGGCCGTCACATATATATCTCCGATACCCAAGGTGTCTTCCAGGGTAGCCACTTCAAAACCTTCCATGGCTGCCTGCAAAGCGCAGATAGGGTCTATTTCAGTCACAATAATTCTCGCGCCGAGCCCTACCAGAGAATGCGTAGAGCCTTTTCCGACATCGCCATAACCACAGACTACAGCGACCTTGCCAGCCACCATGACATCAGTCGCCCTTTTAATGCCGTCGAGCAAGGATTCCCTGCATCCATATAGATTGTCAAATTTCGACTTGGTGACAGAATCATTTACATTGATCGCTGGGACAAGGAGTTCTCCCTTCTTCATCATCCGATAAAGGCGATTGACTCCTGTAGTGGTCTCTTCTGAAACACCCTTCCATTCTTTGGCTATCGCGCTCCATTTACCTGGATCTTCCTTTAATCTTTTCTTTAACAACTTAATGAGCTCTGCTTCATCCTCCCCGCCTGATTTTCTATCAAGGGACGCTGGGTCCTTCTCAGCTGAAACCCCTAAGTGAATCATTAAAGTCGCGTCCCCTCCGTCATCCACTATAAGCTGCGGCCCTTTGCCCCCGGGAAAAGTAATGGCCTGCTCTGTACACCACCAGAAATCCTCGATAGTCTCGCCTTTCCACGCGAATACCGGAATGCCGGCCTTTGCTATAGCTGCCGCGGCATGATCCTGTGTGGAAAATATATTGCAGCTTGCCCATCTGATATCAGCCCCAAGCTCAGCAAGCGTTTCAATAAGCACTGCTGTCTGGATAGTCATATGCAGAGAACCCATGATCCTGACTCCGGATAAAGGCTTTTGCTTTGCGTGTTTTTTTCTTATAGCCATAAGCCCGGGCATCTCATGCTGGGCGATCTCTATTTCTTTTCTTCCAAAATCAGCGAGACTTATATCTTTTATTTTATAATCCTTGGACATCTCACACTCCTTATTTTATATGGGCCGCCTTTTTGAGGAGTTTCACCTTATCGCATCTCTCCCAGGTAAAGCCCTCGCCTTCCCTTCCAAAATGACCATACGCGGCTGTTTTCTTGTAAATCGGCTTCAATAAATCCAGCTCTGTTATTATTCCTCTTGGAGTTAAATCAAAATGTTCGCGTATTAAACCCACTATTTTCTCTTCCGATATCTTACCAGTCCCGGCAGTATCCACTAAAAGCCCTAACGGCTCTGCCTTGCCTATTACATAGGCGAGCTGTATAGTGCACTCTCTTGCAATGCCTGCCGCTACGATATTCTTGGCAACATACCTCGCCATGTAAGCCGCGGAACGATCGACCTTGCTTGGATCTTTTCCCGAAAAGGCGCCTCCTCCATGCGATACGACGCCTCCATATGTATCAACGACTATCTTTCTGCCTGTCATGCCTGTGTCTGATTGCGGGCCGCCTATCAAAAACCTGCCTGTCTGATTCACGTAGTATTCTGTCTTGGAGTCAGCAAGCTTTCCGACAATAGGCTTTGCGATTTTTTCTATCATCTCTTTTCTCGCCTTTTCCGTTATATTCCTGCCTGTCTTATCAAGGATTTCCTCAGTATGCTGTGAAGCAAGCACAACAGAATTAATTCGCCGCGGCACTCCTTTTTTATATTCAACGGTCACCTGCGACTTGCTGTCAGGGCCTAGATATTTTAAAACTTTATCCTTTCTCAAATCCGTCATTCTTTTTACAAGCCTATGGGCAAGCATTATGGGTAAAGGCATAAGTTCGGGCGTCTCTTTAGAGGCATATCCAAACATCAGGCCCTGGTCACCTGCCCCACCTGTATCAACACCCTGCGCAATATCAGGAGATTGCGCATGGATCGAGTTCAAAATAGCACAGGTCTGGTAATCCATGCCGTATTTAGGATGGGTATAGCCGATATCTCTGACTACATTCCTGGCAATATTTATAACATCTACATATGCCGTAGTAGTGATCTCGCCGCCTACTATAATAAGGCCCATGGTTACAAATGTTTCACAGGCTACGCGCCCCCTTGAATCCTGCCTCAAGACATCGTCAAGTATAGCATCTGATACCTGGTCACACAGTTTGTCAGGATGCCCTTCTGACACTGATTCCGAAGTTACGTAATATTTACCGTTCGGCATATCTAATCCTCCTTTTTAAATGCCTTGTTTGCTTCTTCATACGATTCTTTGTCTCCTATGTCGAACCATTTTTCATCCTGAAAAATGTAACCGTACATATGTTCTTTTTTGCAGAGCCACTGCAAAAAGTATCCTGGGGCATCACCGCTATTATCTGTATTAAGGTATGCCCTTAAGACATCGAGATTTTCTTTAGGAAAAAAATAAAGACACTTGGCCGCAAGTGTGGACAGAGGATTGGCAGGTTTTTCCTGAAATTCCAGCACCCTGTTATTTTTATCCAAAGAGACTATCCCGTATTTTTTCGCAAGCTCAAGGTCTTTCACATCATAAAGGCCTATTGAGACAGAGGGCCTTTTTGAATATGAAAAACTTAGAAAACCTTCCAATGGTGTACTGAATATATTATCGCCGGCAAGGACCAGCAGGTCATCCTTTATGCCCTTATCTTTTATAACAAACTCTATATCGCCTGTTGCGCCAAGCCTGTCATCATTGCTGAGAGTGCCATCGTCCACCACCACTATCTTCTTATTGCTTTTATATCCCTTACTCCATTCCTCAAAGTAAACGGCAAACTTATGATTTGTAACAACGAATATTTCATCCACCTCTTTTAACGGTTCTGCTATATCCAGCATGTATTCCAATACTGGCTTTCCGGCCACTGGCAAAAGCGGCTTTGGCTTATCGAGCGTCAATGGATAAAGCCTTGTCGCGTATCCCGCGGCTAGCAGTAATGCTTTCATGCCGAGTTCCTTGCTATATTTTTGCCAGCTGCGCTTTTAAATAATCCACGCTCTTTACAGGCGTGGGATCGATATCGTTCAATATCGCCAGATAAAAGCTGACAAAGTCGCCTATGTATATCAAAGAAAAGATCCTGGCCAGTAATCCGCCGGATTTTCTTTCTATCTCAAAGATCTCAGCCCCTGATTTTTTTATTACATCCACGGAGATCTTTATGCGGAGCCGCGTCCTCGGGTGATCGTTTTTATCACAAAGGAAGATGACCTTTATATCCTTTAAAACGTCCTTGGGAAATGCCCAGCCTACGATCTCGTTATGGTTCATCTCAGGAAGCACATGACTGGACGCGAGGGCCTTCGCGTTCTCAGCTATCTGCCCTCTCCACCTGACGCTCGCCGCCTCTGTGGAATCGCCTGTGCCGTAAATAACAGCATATTTACCAAAAAGGGCTGACGCGAGTTTTTTGGAAATATTTTTCTCAAAAGGCACGTCCATGCCTATCTCTTTGTCTCTTAATTCAGCGAGACAGGAACAGGTATCCTCTATTTCCTTGTCCTTTGATCCGATAAAACCGAGCCTGGCCAGTATAACAAGGACCGTAATAGACATAAATCCCAGCGCAGTCCTCGGAGGAAATCCTTTAGGCATATCTATGTGGTTAAAATTATTTTCCAGGGCCAGTTCTTTTAATTTTCCGCCAGAACCTATTGTTATTATAAAAGCGCCTCTTTTAAGCCCGTCTTTGAAAGAGGAAAGAGTCTCTTCGGTATTACCTGAATAACTCGCGCAGAATAAAAGCGTATTCTTTCCCGCAAAATCCGGTAACGTATAATTACGGCTTACAATAGCAGGGACCTTTAATTCATCCTGCAGATAGACCCTGACCACATCCGCGCCAATAGCAGACCCGCCCAGTCCGGCAAAAACAATATTATCTATCTTACGGTCAGGTTTTGATAAAATCGCCTTTTTGCCTATCCCGCCAGCCTCTTGACACTGGCCCGGCAGGCCTGAAATAAGTTTCAGCATATCTGAGGCGTCTAACCTTGAAACAATATCACGGTTGTCTAAACTGTCCATCCCGCTTGCTCCTCCTATGGTTTTGTCTTATTGCTTATCTTTTTGAGATTTGGGATAAGCTCATAAAGTCTTTTATTCGTGAATTCCTCAACCTCTGTTCCTGTGGAAAAAGTCAATGCCTTTTCAGCTATTTTTTTCGCGTCATCGAACCTGACATTTCTTATGACATATTTTATTTCAGGCACAGCCGCGGGACTCATGCTGAATTCATCCAAGCCAAGCCCTAACAGTATCAAACCAAGGGCGACCTCTCCCGCCATCTCGCCGCACATCCCCACCCAGATATTTTCCTTATGGCCAGCGTCTATTATGCCCTTTATAAGCCGCAATACAGCCGGGTGAGTAGGTTCATACAGATAAGCTATTTTCTCATTGACCCTGTCTACAGCAAGTGCATACTGTATAAGGTCGTTTGTCCCTATGCTGAAAAAATCCACTTCCTTTGCCAGCAGGTCACAGGTGAGAGCCGCGGAAGGGATCTCTATCATCGCGCCTATTTCTATATCCTCATTAAACTTGATTTTTCTTACACGCAGTTCTTCTTTTGCTTCTTCCAGGATAGCAATGGCCTGCCTAAGCTCTTCCACGCCTGATATCATGGGAAACATTACTTTTATATTCCCAAAAGCGCTGGCGCGTAGTATGGCCCTTAGCTGCACCTTGAATATCTCGGGTTTGGCAAGACAGAATCTTATGGCACGCCATCCAAGAAACGGATTCATTTCATGCGGCACTTCAAGCTGGGACAAAAATTTGTCTCCGCCAAGGTCAAGCGTTCGTACTACAACGGGGTTTCCTTCAAATCTGGTAACTACTTTTTTATAGGCCTCGAACTGTTCGTCCTCAGTGGGTAGGCCGCGGCGATTCATATAAAAATACTCTGTACGGTATAAGCCTATACCATTGGCGCCATGAGAAATAACAGAATCTATCTCTTCTGGCAATTCTATATTGGCTGCCATTTCAACTCTATGGCCATCCAGCGTTTCTGCAGGCTCGTCCTTAAGACCGAACAGGGTCTTTTCAAACCTGAAAAATTTCTGCTGTTTGGCGTGGTATTGCTTGAGCATCCTTGCGTCAGGGTTCATTATTACAGTGCCGTCGCTTCCATCCACAATAAGCATGTCGCCGGCCTTTATCTTTACCGTGGCCTTTTCAAGTCCTACAACGGCTGGTATCTCTAAAGATTTTGCCATAATCGCCGTGTGAGAGGTGCGGCCGCCGATATCTGTCACAAACCCCATAACATTCTTTTATGCATCATGGCTGTATCAGACGGAGACAGGTCATACGCGACCACGATTACCTTTTTTTTCAGATCGCTCAAAGACTGCTCTTTAGCGCCAAGGAGGTTCTTTAAAACCCTTTTCCCCACATCATCTATATCGCTGATACGCTCTTTGAGATATTCATCATCCATCTTGGAGAATACGTTTATATATTTTTCAAGCACTTTGGCAAATATATACTCCAGGCACTTGTGTTCTTTCTTGAGATCATCAATTACCTCTTCTATGAGCATCCTGTCTTCCAGGACCATTAGATGGGCATTGAAGATCTCTGCGTGGTGAGAACCCATCTCTTTTGTGATCTTTTTCTGTATTTCAAATATCTCCGCGCGTGTCTTGATCAGGGCCTTTTCAAAACGGGCAATCTCTTTAGGGATGTCGCCTTCTTTTATCTTCTTCTCCGGCACTGTTAAGCGTCTTGTGTCAAAGAGAAAGGCTATTCCTATGGCTATGCCAGACGAAGCTGGTATACCTTTTAGATTCATTATTCTCCCTCCCCCAAGATTATCTGCTCGAGATCCTGCATAGCCTCTTTTGAATCAGGGCCATTTATCTTCAGACATATCGAGTTACCGCTTGCAGCCGCCAGGGTCATAAGGCCCATGATAGATTTTCCGTTGACTTCCTGCCTGCCTTTTCTGACCAGAATATCGCTTTCGTACTTGTTCGCTATCTGGACAAAAAGCGCCGCTGGCCTGGCGTGTAATCCTTGTTTATTTTTTATAATCAACTTTTTTTCTACAAGCATGCCGCGACTACCTCTTGACTCTCAATGATGGCCGTTCTTGCCTTTTGTCTTTAACGCGAAGTCTACTATAATCTTAGAAAGTTTTTTTGAATCGTGCCTGACATAATCCAGCGTATCTACAAGATCTTCCTCTATCACGTTATAACCTTTCTCTATGATCCTATCAGAATCCGCGAGCACCGGGTATGATCCTTCTTCTTCGTATTTTTTCAGAAGCTCTACGGGAACTTTGCCCGTGTTTACTATACAGTAATTTATGATATCTGGCTGAGTATGCGCGACAATAGTATTCAAATGGTCAAAGGCGGTATAATTATCTGTTTCGCCGGGCTGGGTCATTACATTGCACACATACGCCTTAGGCGCCTTGGACTTTGCCACCCTGTCGCTTATGCCGCTTACCAGGAGGTTTGGTATAACGCTTGTATATAAACTACCCGGACCTAAAATTATTACGTCCGCATCATCTATGGCCTCAAAAGACTCCTTGCTCGGCCTGCAATACGCCGGATCCAGACATACCCTTCTGATAGGTGAAGCCTGCTTTACTATCCTTGTCTCCCCTTTTGTCTTCTGGCCGTTCTGGTGTTCAGCCACAAGCTGCACCTTGTCAAATGTCGAAGGTATAACCTTGCCTCTTATCGCAAGGACCTTGCTTGATTCTTTTATGGCCTTGTCAAAATCACCTGTTACCTTTGATAGGGCTGTAATAAAAAGATTTCCGAAGCTATGGCCTCTTAATTCAGATTCATTTCCAAATCTGAACTGAAAAAGATCGCGCATCAACGGCTCCGCGTCAGCAAGGGCGACAAGGCAGTTACGTATATCACCTGGCGGAAGTATGTCGAACTGTTCCCTGAGCCGGCCCGAGGACCCTCCGTCATCGGCTACTGTCACGATAGCGGTAATATTACTTGAGAATTCTTTCAGGCCATGTAGAAGAACTGATAACCCAGTCCCGCCTCCTATGACTACCAGCTTAGGCCCTTTTTCAAGCTGTCTGTGATGATACATTATATTCACGAGCTCTGTTTCCCTCTGCGGTAAAAATACCTTGATAAAAGATTTAACCATTCTCTTTATGCCGTAGACAACAATAAGCGAACCCAGGATTATAATAGATATTCCCAGGCTATGAGAACCAGGGAATTTTTTAAGCATCACTATAATAGAGCCGATAGCTACAAGCACCACCCCCGCGCTGCACGTAATAATCCAACGCTTTATTTTCATCCCGGGGTATAGCCATTTTAGTCTACGCATATTATGACCTTCTCTGGTCTTCTTCTTTCATGATCTTAAGGAGGGTCTTTTCATTTTCGGCGTTTTTAAGAGAATCCCTGAAATATTTATCCTTTAATAATTTTGAAATACGCGCGAGGGCCTTGAGATGCGGTCCAGACGACTCTATCGGCGCCATTAAAAGAAAAAATAGATAGGCAGGTTCACCATCCAGCGAATCAAAATTTATACCTTTCTTAGATACGCCAAACGCGCCTACAAGTTCTTTTACATGTTCGCATTTACCGTGAGGAATAGCTACTCCCTGACCAATGCCTGTTGAACCAAGCGCCTCCCTGTTGAGGAGTATCTTGACAGAGGCATCTCTCATCTTTGGCTTTAACTCACCAGCCTTTACCAAAAGATCAGTAAGCTCTTGCATGATGCCTTTTTTGGTCTCAGATTTTAGATCTGCCGAAACTGCCTTTTCATTCAAAAAATCAAATATCTTCACTAATACCCTCCTTAAGATTTAAAAAGATACCGTTCAGTTTTTAATATTATAAGGTCTTTCTGCCCCTCGTCCGCCTTAGGCGGACTCGGGACAAATTTTGCCAAAGGCAAAAT
>JAHIEN010000020.1 GCA_018901615.1 Candidatus Omnitrophota bacterium
ATGCCGATTATCGGCAAGGCCTGAAACTCTATATTTTTTTTTCGTAGAATATCTTTGTCTTGCTTACGCGAAGACGCGACAAATAAAACCTCTGCGGTCCCGCGCGATAAAATCTCCTCTGCCAGCCTTATAGCTGGAAAAAGATGCCCGCCTGTTCCTCCCGCGACAATAAATATTTTCATAGTAATGTTGTTCGAGCGGGCATCAGTGCCTGATACGCGAGCCCAGTCGAGAACCTACATATTAGCTGTTCGAGGTTAAACCTCGAACACTTGATTTACTGTTCCGCTATGTTCAGCAAAAGCGCTATCCCTATCATGTTCAATACAAGGGCTGTGCCGCCATAGCTTATAAAAGGCAGCGGCAGGCCTTTCGTGGGTATTGCGCCTGTTGAAACCGCTATGTTAATAAATGCCTTTAACGCTATGCCTACTGTAATACCAAGGGCCAAAAACTTTCCGAATAGGTCCCTGGCCTTTATTGAAATCGTTATGCCCAGCCATATAAGGACTACAAATAAAACCACTATACTGAGAGTGCCGATAAGGCCTGTCTCTTCCCCTATTATAGAAAATATAAAATCCGTATGCGCCTGAGGCAGATAAAAAAGCTTTTGCCTGGAAGCGCCAAGCCCCAATCCTAAAACACCACCCGAACCAAGCGCCAGAAAAGACTGGATTATCTGAAACCCCGCTCCTTGCGTATCGCTCCAGGGATCCAGATAGCCTACTATACGTCTCAGCCTGTACGGGACTTTGATTATCAAGAAATAAAAAACAGGGACTGCTGTAACTACAAAAGGCGCAAGATACGCCATGTTCGCGCCAGCCGCGAAAAGCATGATAATCGAGACGCTCAAGAGCATAGCCGCGCTGCCAAGGTCAGGCTGCGCCAGTATCAATAAGACTACTGCTCCGGCCGCCATTAATGGCGGCATAAAACCGTAGAAAAAATTCCTGATGTATCCTTGTTTTTTTTCGAGCGCCCCAGCCAGATATATGATCAAAAAAAGGCCCGCGAACTCTGACGGCTGGAACCCGAAGCCGCCAAACCTGACCCATCTCCTTGCTCCGCCTGCCTCGTGCCCTATGCCAGGCACAAATGAAAAAAGGAGCCCTAATATTGCCAGTAAGAGCAATGGTTTTGTATAGTCTTTTAGTTTTCTGTAATCCACTCTCATGGTGGCTGCCGCGATAAAAAGCCCTATTATAAAATGGGACAAATGCCTTTTCAGATAATACGCGCCATCGTAAAACTTTTCGTACGCGTAGCAACTGGAAGAAGAGTAGACCATGACAATGCCTATACAGGCAAGCGCTGAAGTGACAATCATGAGTCTCTGCGATTCTTTTTTCATAAATGAGCACATAATTTACGCGACTGCAAGGAGCGTAAGTTATTGTGCGAATTTATCCCGAGGGCACGAAGTGCCCGAGGGATCTTTGCTTACGCGACTGCAAGGAGCGTAAGTTATAAGCGCGACCCTTCGACAAGCTCAGGGTACTTAGTCCCGAGCGAAGCCGAGGGGCGAATTTATCCCGAAGGTGCTTTGCACCTTCGGGATCTCAATGAGATTGCTTGCAATAAATTAGCGTGAGCTTATGCCCGCATTGCTCCTCAGGCTCAGACATAGTTCCTTAAAAACCCTGCCGCGCTCTTCGTAATTTTCAAACATATCAAAGCTCGAACAGCCGGGCGACAATAATATTTTCTCGCCTTGCCTGGCATTGCTAAAGGCATTTTTCACAGCGCTCTCCATGTCCTTTTCTTCAAATACATTTTTTAGACGGCTCAGGTCTTTTTTGATCCTAGGGCTTGCCTCGCCTATGGCAATAACGCGGTTAACCTTTTCATTTATAGGTCCTTCAAGCCTTGAGAAATCCCCGCCTTTGTATTTCCCGCCCATTATAAGGGTTATGCGTCCATCCAGGGATTTCAAGGCCCATTCAACGCTTGAAACAGTAGTCGCCTTTGAGTCGTTTATAAAATCTATTCCATTGACCCTTGCCACGTGCTCCAGTCTGTGCTCTATGCCTTTAAAACCCGATAACACTTCAATCATTACCTTCTCATCCACGCCTGCCAGAGACGCCACTGACATGGCGGCGAGAAAATTTTCATTCCGTATATTATATTTTTTACTGAGTCCTTTGTATTCATTGAAAAATTCTATTCTGGCTTTGATACGCGGGACCAGGGACTTAATTATCCTGTCTTTGTCGTTCAGAAAAATCGTGTCGCCAGCGTCCTGATTGGCAAAGATCCTTGCCTTTAGCGATACATATTCCTCTAAATCCCTGTGCCTGTCCAGATGGTTTTCAGATATATTCAATATCACGCTGATCCATGGCTTGAACGTCTCTATTCCCTCGAGCTGAAAAGAGCTTGCCTCCGCTACGACAATAGAACCTTTTTTTATTCTTCTTATCTCGCCGGAGAAAGGATTACCGATATTGCCGCATATTATAGCGTCAAGTCCTTGTTTTTTCAGCATCTGGCCTATCAGGGTAGTAACAGTGGTCTTCCCGTTCGTCCCGGTCACTGCTATGACCGGAACCTGACACATAGAATACGCCAGCTCCAATTCGCTTATTACCGGTATATTTTTATCGCGGGCGAATTTAACAGGCGGAGAATCCATTGCCACGCCAGGACTGACAACCATCATGTCCGAGCGTTCAATAAACCCCTGACTGTGAGAACCTGTTTCAATGTTATCTTTCCCGACCACATTGTCCTTAATCAGCAGGTCCAGGACAGAACGCGTTCCAGGATCGTCCTTTATCTCTGTAATAAAGACAGTGTCACCGCGTTCCGCCAGCAATCTCGCGGCGGCAACCCCGCTCTTAGCCAGACCTACAATTACTACCTTCTTCATAGTCCCCCTAATTTCACACTTTTTGTGTGTCAACTTTGTGTGAAATTAACGAAGTTTCAGGGTGGCGAAGCTCAGGAGCATCAGTATTATTGCTATGATCCAGAACCTCACTGTCACCTTTGGCTCAGCCCAGCCGCACATCTCAAAATGGTGATGGAGCGGGGCGATCTTAAATACCCTCTTGCCGGTAGACCTGAAAGAGATGATCTGCATCAAGACTGAAATAGCCTCTATTACAAATATGCCGCCCACCAGCAGTAATACTATCTCCTTTTTTATAAAAACAGCGACGGTGCCTATCGCGCCTCCCAGAGCCAGGGCGCCTGTATCTCCCATAAAAATTGACGCCGGGAATGAATTGTACCACAAAAACCCAAGTCCTGCGCCGGCTATTGCGGCGCAAAAAACACTGAGTTCCGCTGCCTCGGGAAGGTAGTATATCCCAAGGTAGTGGGCAAACTGACTATGGCCTGCCACGTAGCTCATGCCCGCGAATGTCATGGCAGTCAATATAATACAGCCTATGGCAAGCCCGTCCAGGCCGTCAGTGAGGTTGACCGCGTTTGACGAGGCGGTTATGACAAGTATGACAAACAATATATAAAAAATACCCAGGTCAATAGCGAGCTCTTTTAAAAAAGGCATTTCCAGTATGGTGGTTGTTTTCGGGTTGGTGTAAAGAAAGATACCTATGATCAAGCTCACAAATATCTGAGCCAAAAGTTTTGTCCTTTTACTCAGGCCCCTTTTACTTTTTCCGGGTTTAGAGGACAGCTTTTTATAATCATCAAGGAACCCCACTCCGCCAAGCCAGCCAGTTACCATTAGCGCCAACAATACAAAGTTGTTCTTTATATCAGCCCACAATAGAGTTGAAGCAAAAATGCCCAGTAAGATCAATATCCCGCCCATGGTAGGCGTGCCTTGTTTTTCTTTGTGCAAATCATAAAGGCCGGGACATTCTTTCTGCCTTATAGTCTCCCCTATCTTCAGGGCTTTTAATTTTCTTATTATAGGAGGGGCAAAGATAACTGTTATTAAAAATGCGGTGACGCTGGCAAGGGTGGCCCTGAATGTTATATATTTGAAGACATTAAAAACAAATAGATATTCTCTTAGAGGATATAATAGATAATATAACATATTTCACTGAACCCCTGTCCCAGGCGAGACCTTGGACAGGGTTCGTTATGTAAACTGCGCTTCCAGTTCGCTTACTATCTGCTCCATTTTCATAGCCCTGGAGCCTTTAACTAAAACAGTGTCTCCTTTTTTTATCAACTGCAATACTGCCACGCACGCCTCTTTCGTAAGATTACACATCTTTATCTTTTTCCCGCTCATACCGGCTTCCTGAGCGCCTTTTGAAATATGCTCCGCAAGTTTGCCAACCGCCACTATCAGGTCAATGCCTGATTCCGCCGCCTGCCTGCCTACAAGGTGATGAAACCTGCCGGAGAAGGTCCCAAGCTCAAGCATGTCGCCTGCCACCAGTATCTTTCTGCCTTTTGTAGTCATGTCTTTTAACGACTCTATCGCCTGTCTCATGGACATCGGGTTAGAATTATAGGTGTCATTTATTATTCTTATATCGCCTAATCTCTTGACCTCCATTCTCATATTAGGCACCCTGAATTCTTTGAGGGCATCCTTTATATCATCAATGGATACGCCAAAGTCCCAGCTGGCGGCTATGGCCGCAAGGGCATTGTAGACATTGTGCCTGCCCACAAGGCCTATCTCTATATCCCACTTCCCGTTGAGCCTGAAGCTTATACCGTCTGGTTCAAGATTGACCTTGTCAGCATAAAAATCAAAGTCCTTGTTGAGCCCAAATCTTACAACCTTTAGATCAGTCTTTAAGCCAGCAAGGGATTCGTCATCGCCGTTAATAACAACCCTCGCGTCCTTGCCGCTAAGGCAATCTAATATTTCGCACTTGGCCTTTAACACAGTCTTTATGTCCTTAAGATATTCCAGGTGCGATGGCCCTATATTTGTAATGATAGCCATGGTCGGCCTGGCTATCTCAGAAAGCCTCCTGATCTCGCCCAGGTGGTTTGTGCCCATCTCAAGAACCGCAAACTTGTGCTCTCCATTCAGTCTCATCAGGGTAAGGGGAACGCCGATATGGTTATTTTCCGTGCCAAAGTTTTTAAGGACATTGGACTTTCTCGCAAGTATAGCGGATGTCATCTCCTTGGTCGTGGTCTTGCCGTTCGAGCCAGTAATGCCTATCAAGGGGATTAAAAACCTTGACCTGTGAAAACACGCGATATCTCCGAGCGCCTTGATAGTATTAGGCACAGAGATAAAAGAAACTTTCTGCATGTCAAAGTTGGCATTCGTAATGCATCCGTCCTGGACAAGCGCCCCGCCCGCCCCCTTAGATACAGCGTCGAGTATGAAGTTGTGGCCGTCAAATCTGTCGCCTTTTATGGCTACAAAAAGTTCGCCCGGCTTTAACCTGCGGGTGTCAGTGGAAACACCGACGAGTATGTCCTTTTCTTCTCCTGACAGTATGCTGCCCCCGGTTGAAATCAGGATATCTTTGACTGTAAACATAGATTCCCCCTTTTCAGTATTTTTCTTACCACCTCTCTATCGTCAAAAGGAAGCGTAACGTTTTTAAATATCTGGTATGTCTCATGGCCTTTACCCGCCACAAGCACTATGTCGCCTTTTTGCGCTTCTTTAATGGCCTCTTCTATGGCCTTGAATCTGTCCTGTTCCACAACATAATTATTTTTCCCCTTGCTTATACCGCTGGTGATCTCATTTATGATGCCTATAGGATCTTCGCGCCTGGGATTGTCGCTTGTTATAAACACCTTGTCTGACAAGTCAGTTGAAACCCTGCCCATGACAGGCCTCTTTGTCCTGTCCCTATCCCCGCCGCACCCGAATACAGAAAAAAGTCTTTTTGGGCCTATCTCCCTGAGCGACTTCAACGCGTTCTCAAGTCCGTTTTCTGTGTGGGCGTAATCCACGAATATCAAAAAATCCTGGCCGCAGTCTATTTTCTCAAGCCTGCCAGGTAAAGAAACTACCTTTGAAACTGCCGAGCGTATAGCATCCAGGCCCATGCCCATTGCTATGCCGCAGGCGCTCGCGGCAAGTATGTTATATACATTATGCCGCCCTATCAAAGAGGAGCTAACCTTCTGTTCCTGTTCGAGGCTTAACCTCCTGTTGGAGGTTAAACCTCGAACAGCTAAGCTCGGACAGAGGTTGAAAGTCAAGCCCTTTGCAGAAAAGTTCAGGTCTTTTGCCATGACATCGGCTTTGTTCCCGATACCATACGTAATAAGCCCTGCCCTTTTATCCTGACTTACCCTGTCAATGATCCTATCGGAAAAAGGATCGTCCCTGTTTACGATCGCAAACCCGCCCTCCTTTATTTTAGAAAAAAGCCTCAATTTAGACAGGAAATAGTTTTCCATATCGCCATGATAATCAAGGTGCTCGCTTGTAAGGTTCGTGAACACCGCTATATCAAATTGCAGGGTATCTACCCTGCCCTGTTCGAGAGAATGCGATGACACTTCAAGTATGCAGGTTTTTATGTTGTTTTTTCGCATGCCGCTCAGAAGGAAATACAGGTCAAGCGCCCCGGGCGTAGTATTGGCAGCGGGTATTAAGCGTTTTCCGAACCTGTAATTTATAGTGCCTATCACGCCTGTCTTTTCCAATCTCTCTCCGAGAAGGGCCTCTAATAGATATGTAGTCGTGGTTTTGCCGTTTGTCCCTGTTACGCCTATAAGACGCATCTTTGAAGAGATGTCTCCATAAAATTCCCTGGCAACCTCAGAAAGCGCGCGCCTTGCGTCATCTACATATATAAAGGTAGGGCCTTTTCTGTGGAAAAAACCAGGATTATTTACTGCGTCTGACAATATGGCGACCGCGCCCTTGTCTATTGCCTCTTCTATGAATTCCAAGCCATCATATCGAGAGCCTTTTACGGCTATAAACAGATAACCGTCCTTAACTGCCTTGGAATCGCTTGCAATGCCGTTTATGTCTACAGAAACCTTTCCATCGACTTTTCTCACTCCGCTAATATTTTTAAGGACCTTACCCAGTTTCATAAAGGCTCTATCTTGTAATATCGCATCAATTGACTTGCTACATTTTTAAAGACCGGGGCGCATACAGTGCCGCCGTAATAATACGGCCGTGGCTCGTCCATAATAACCACTATCGCAAACCTTGGTTTGTCATAAGGCAAAAACCCTATAAAAGAAGCCGTAAATTTTTTATGTGAATAAGTGCCATTCTGTTCTATCTTCTGGGCAGTCCCTGTCTTTCCTGCCGGCAGATAGCTTTTTACTTCAGCGAGTTTGCCTGTGCCGTCTTCAACTACGCCGCGCAATATGGCCCTTAACTCTTTGGATGTTTCCTCGGAAATCACCCTATATCTTTGTTCCGGTTTAAACTCTTCTATCACCTGGCCCGCCTTGTCCTGTATCCTTTCAATGATCCTGGGTCTTACATAATAACCACCATTAGCCACGCTGGATATAGCGCAAGCAAGCTGCAACGCCGTGACCGCGATCTCCTGCCCCATAGATATACTGCACAGAGAAAGCTTTGACCATTGCTTTAATGGTCGGGTCATGCCTTCCACCTCCCCAGGCAGGTCTATACCTGTCTTCATGCCAAAACCAAAACGTTTTATATATCTATAAAGCCTTTTATCGCCAAGTTTCATGGCTGACTTCATGGTCCCTATATTTGATGAATATTTTATTACGTCCCTGAAGGCAAGCCAGCCATGCGGCCTATGGTCGTGGTATGTGTGTCTGCCCCATTTAAACTCTCCGTTTTCGCAGAAAAATTCTTCCTCTAGCTGGACCACGTCTTCCTCAAGGACCGCTCCGGCAGTAACTATCTTAAAGCTCGAACCAGGTTCAAAAAAATCGCACACCGCGCGGTTGCGCCTAGCCTCTACAGGAGATCCTTTTATATTATTCAGGTCATAGGTGGGTCTATTGGCAAGGGCCAGTATGTCTCCTGTATAAGGATCCATTACTATGATAATTCCGCCTTTGGCCTTGTATTTTTCAAAAGCGCTTTCAAGCTCTTTCTCGGCAAATGCCTGCACAACACTGTCTATTGTAAGGATTACATCGTTTCCGTCTGCCGGAGGTATTTCTTTGTATTCATAGCCCGGGACTTCACGGCGCTTCGCGTCTCTTATTGAATAGCGCCATCCGACTGTGCCCTTCAGGAGCTTGTCAAATTGAAGCTCTATGCCTTCAAGGCCTTTGTCATCCATGCCTACAAAACCTATTATATGACTGGCTAATTCCCCGCCCGGGTAAACTCGCTGCGGTTCCTTTATAAAACCCACTCCTTTAATAGAGAGCCCTCTTACAGCCTTTTCAGTCTCGGGCTGGACCTTGCGGGCAAGCCAGACAAAGCGCTTATCTTCCTTGAACTTCAGGAGGATATCCTCTTTATCCAGATCCAGCGCGCCTGCGAGTTTTTCAGCTGTGGATTCCTCATCCTCTATCATGAGAGGGTCTGCAAATATTGAATTAAGATTTATCGATACGGCGAGTTCTTTTTTTCGGTGGTCGTAAATAACCCCGCGCCGCGGCAGGAGGCACAGGTACATATTGTGCTGGTCTGAGGCTAATTTCGACAGGGGTTTTGCCGCGCCTAGCTGCACGAAAAAGAGCCTTACAGCCAAAAGCACAAACAATACTACTAAAAAATACGCGACCTTCTTGATCCGGGGGGTAATCAGCTTGTACACAAAACCTTTTTACGGCGCCATGCACCAGATAGAGAGATGACGCATATGTCAACTAATAACTTAAAGAAGCAAGACTATTTATATTCTGGCTGGCCTCAGCTTCTCTGCCTATAATAAACAGGTTGGCAAAAAAACCTTTTTTTACCGCTTTTTTATAAACAAACTTCTTCGGTGAGCTTTCAAGTTTGACCACTTGCCATTTGTGGGGCATGTCCAATTCTACCTTTTTGGCTAAGAGTTTTGTTTGAAGACTGACAGGTGATTTTAAATTAAGGACATTATATACCAATATCCTATTGTGGTCAACCAACTTTGAGTAAACCTGGTGATTCTCCTTGACCTTCAGGCCCATCTGATAGATGAGGACCTGTTGATTAACATACATCAGCATTGTGAGAGTGCCTATAAATATAAAACCTATGGCCTTATACGTTTTGAGAAAGTCTTTCATGCTATTCTTTCTCCTGCGCTGGTCCGCCACAAAGATTGGCGGACTTCGGGGTTATATCTTTGCCGCAGCCCTCAGCTTGGAACTCCTTGCGCGCGGATTCTGTGAGAGTTCCGCAACTCCTGCTGTCACAGGTTTTTTTGTAAGGATACGAAAGACGCCTTGCGACTTAAACTTTTTTAATACGTTCTTAACGATCCTGTCTTCAAGCGAGTGAAATGATATTACACAAACTCTTCCGCCTGGCTTGAGAAGGTCCGGGACCGCGTTAAGCGCTTCTTCTATCGCGATGAGTTCGCTATTGACCCTTATGCGAAGCGCCTGAAAAGTGCGGGTTGCCGGATGAATCTTTTGCCGCCTTTTTCCGCACGGCATACTGCGAGAGACTATTCCAGCCAATTCTGTGGTATTCTCAATCGGCCTTTTCTTTCTCTCGGTAACTATGCGCCACGCTATCCGTTTATTAAACCTTTCTTCGCCAAATTCCTTTATAAGGCTTGAAAGTTCTGTCTCACTCAGTTTATTTACAAGATCCTTTGCGGTAAGACGCTGGTTTCTATCCATGCGCATATCCAAAGGCCCATCATGTTTTATACTGAATCCTCGCTCTTTTGCCTCCAATTGGATGCTGGATATACCCAGATCAAATAAAATTCCATCTACTTCCCCTGTTCCTAAGTCCAGCATTGTTTCTTTGATGTCTTTGAAATTTTTATTTACAAGCTTTACGGTGGTTTGAAATCCCTTGAGTCTTTCGTGAGCTATCCTCAGGGACTCTGAATCCCTGTCCATGCCTATCAGCGTGCCGCCCGGACATATCCGGCGGACAATCTCTTCAGCATGGCCTCCCCCGCCCACTGTGGCGTCTATAATAATTTTCCCGGGCGCTGGGTTTAAAAAATGCAAGACCTCCTCCAGGAGAACTGGATTATGCAAACATTTTTCTCCCATTATTGCTCTTCATGATCTTGTACACTTCCCAGCTCACGCAGCGAGAATGCATGTCTATGTTCAGGCTTCTGGTCTTGCGGATGCATTCAATTGGAATATTAAAAGAATACATGTCAGCTTTTCTCTGTCTTACATAATTATTATGAGTGCGAGAATCCATAACCCCCCCTATCCCAGTTCTATTAATTTTTCAGCAATGTCCTCAAAGCTGTCCTTGGACACGGAATAATAATCATTCCAGCTGTCACGGCTCCATATCTCTATACGATTTGATACACCGATAATATATACCTCTCTTTTAATGGCCGCGTATTCTTTCAGGTATGACGGAATGAGAATTCTGCCCTGCTTATCAGGGACCATTTCACAGGCGCCTGAAAAATACATCCTGTTAAAACGTCTGGATTCTGATTTGGTAAATGACATGGATTTGAACTTCTGCTCCTGCACCTTCCATTCATCCTCGGCAAACATGAACAGGCACTTGTCAAGACCGCGTGTAATAAAAAAGCGCTCGATGTAATGTTCCTTGAGCGCGTCCCTAAACTTAGACGGTATTATGATCCTGCCTTTTCTGTCAAGCGTATGTTCATATTCTCCGTAAAACATCTGTCCTCCACTTCACTCCACTTCTTACCACCATGCAATAAGAGTTTACATGAACGCCTTATGCGTGTCAAGGCAAAAATTCCTTTTTTTTAACTTATACTATATAATGGGGTTACGTCGATGCGGGAGCGCTAAGTATTGTATGATCGGCTAGTCTTGAGATATCTTTCTTTATCTGTGTTTTCAATGCTTCAACTGAGCTGAATTTTTTTTCATCTCTCAATTTGCGTTTGAATATAATCTCCACATCTTTATTATAAATATTTTTATTGAACTTAAAGATATATAGCTCGATAGTGGGTTCTCTTTTTATATTGAATGTAGGCCGTGTCCCTATATTTAATATCGCTGTGTATTTTTTTCCGCGCATGCGGGCGTTTACCGCATAGACCCCGCTCGGAGGAATAGCCTCGTGGTGCGGATTGATGTTTGCCGTCGGAAAACCTAGCCTCCTGCCAACTCTTCTGCCCTTAACCACTGTGCCCAGCACAGATACAGGCCTGCCCAGCATGAGAGAGGCTGTTTTCAGGTCTCCCTTTTCAATCGCCCTGCGTATAGTCGTGCTTGATATCTGCACACCTTTTACCCTTAAGGGCTCAACGCCAAAAAGCCTGAACCCGTACTTTTTAGCCATTGCCTTTAATAATTTAAAATCTCCTTCGCCCTTATACCCGAACAAAAAATTCTTTCCTACCACAAGGGCCCTGATGCCCAGCCTATCCACCAGTATCTTTCTGACAAAATCTTCAGCCCTCATCATCGCGAGACTCTTTGTGAATCTTAAGTCAAGCAGGAGATCTATTCCTGTTTTCCCTATCAAGCTGTGCTTGTGCGTGGTTGATGTAAGAAGCGGTATCTTTAGAACAGGGTTCAGGACTTCACGAGGATGCGGGTGAAACGTTATCGCGAGACTCTTCATTCCTGTCCTGCATGAAACGGCTGCA
>JAHIEN010000021.1 GCA_018901615.1 Candidatus Omnitrophota bacterium
CGCAAAAAATTCTGCGCCGCCCGTAAAAATGGATCTCCAATGCCTAAAAGTTAATTAATTTTTCCCTTGAGGTCACTATCGCTGAAAAAACGGGAATGATAGAGGATTATATTTCGTCAAAGCAGAAGGTAGATGAATATTCCGGATTTTCTGGTTTTGATTTAGATAAGATGATCAATATGATAGTATACGTTACAGAAAAAACAAAAGGAGTTTTTACTACAAAATTAAATAAATTACTGTGGTATATAGATTTTCTTAATTTTAAAGAATGTTCCAAGTCTATTAGCGGCAGTAATTATGTTCATCTGCCTTTAGGTCCTGTTCCGGATGATTATAAATGGATTATTGCCACCGCAATAGAAGACGGACTAATAGAGGAAGAAGAAGTTATTTTGTCTCCAGAGAGCGCAGGTATAAAATATACATCATCAGTTTCTGCCGAAGAGTCATTTTTTAGTGAGAAAGAGAAAAAAATTATGGATTTTGTGATAGATTATTTTAAAGATTATAACTGTAGTCAAATTAAAGAAAAATCACACGAAGAGAAAGCTTATAGAGAAACAAAGAACAACGAAAAAATATCTTATAAATATGCCGCTTCTTTATCGGTAAGCTTAACTGGTAATTAATTACATAATAATAGATAGTCTATTCGTCAAGTCTGGCTGGTGGGATTGGCGATCATGAGTATCTATTCTGTTGCACCAGCAATGAATATTAACTTCCTCTGCTAGAAATAGCAGAGGAAGTTTTGTTTGATATCAAAGGCAATTAGCAGTACTCTCTTTTACTAAAACCTCGAAATTACTATTTTTTAACCTTATCCCATGTATTTGTGATTTAGGTATCCAGATTTTCATACCATTATATATAAGGATAGCTTTGTCGGTTTCGTGGAGGATGCGGACTGGGGACCAGATGTAGCGTTCCGGGTTTATAAGGTTATAGATGCCGAATAGTAGGGGCATAGGGTTACTCCTTTCTTTTGGATTCCCGCTTTCGCGGGAATGACAGGGTAGCCTTTTTTACGGTTTTGGGGTCAATGTGTAAAATTTTGCCTATTTTGCTATAAGGCATGCCTAATAAATGTAATTCCATTGCTTTCTGGGATAGTTTCTGGTATAAATGAGGGTGTTTAACAGGGAGTATTTTAATATGGGCCTGGATTTCAGCCATGTTTCGAATTGGTAAAGACCGGGTCCACCACGTGGAAAACGGGGCGTTTTGTAAGTAGGGGATAAGGGCACGCCTTTAAAAAAATCTAAAAAAATTTGAAAGAAAATCGACTCGAGATGTGTCTTATATAGTAGGGAGGGCGCATCGGTTGAAAGAATATAAGGAGGCATATGTCTAAGAGGGCAATTGTAGTTAAAGGAAGAGAAATAGGGATTATCACGGCGCATGGCATGGATTATATTTCATTGACGGACATGCTAAAAGCTAAAGACGGAGATTTTTTTATTTCCGACTGGCTTAGAAATAGAAATACCGTTGAGTTTTTAGGTATTTGGGAGCGTGTCCATAATCCGGTTTTTAATTATGGCGAATTCGCCATAATTAAAAGTCATGCCGGCCTGAATAACTATAAAATAAGCGTTAAAGAGTGGGTTAAGAAAACCAATGCCATTGGTTTGAAGGCAACAGCCGGAAGATATGGAGGAACCTACGCGCATAAGGACATTGCTTTTGAGTTTGGCATGTGGATCAGCGCGGAGTTTAAAATATATCTCATTAAGGAATTTCAACGGCTAAAAGAAGACGAGCAAAGAAGGCTGTCACTTGAGTGGAATCTTCAGCGTACGCTGGCGAAGATAAATTATCGTATTCACACAGACGCGGTTAAAGAAAAACTGCTGCCGCCGGAGCTTTCAAGCAGAGAGATCAACAGGGTATATTCCGACGAAGCGGATTTGCTTAATGTAGCGCTTTTTGGCATAACTGCCAAAGAGTGGCGGGATACACATCACGGACAGGAAGGAAATATTCGCGATTACGCGGCCATTGAACAACTGGTAGTTTTATCCAATCTTGAAAGCATCAACGCGGTGCTTATTCATCAAGGACTTTCTCAGGCGCAGAGATTGGAACAGTTAAACAGGATTGCCATTATGCAGATGAAGTCATTGCTTGGGTCTAAAGAAATAAAAAGATTAAAGCATGGGTAAATGATTTTGTTTAGTAGCTTTTTTGGCGGTTTTGGGGTCAATGTGTAGAATTTTGCCTATTTTGCTATAACACATACCCAATAAGTGTAATTCGGTTGCTTTCTGAGCTAATTTCTGGTATAAATGAGGGTGTTTGACAGGGAGTATTTTGATATGGGCCTGGATCTCAG
>JAHIEN010000022.1 GCA_018901615.1 Candidatus Omnitrophota bacterium
CGAGATGTTGAAGTAAAATAACAATCTTATTTGTAAAATCCGCGTAATCAGGTATATTTGCAATAGGGCATATAAGATATGTGAGGTCGCTTTAAAAATAAGGATATTAATGAATGAATAAGATAATTAATATAAGGGACGTGGCCAGAGAGGCAGGTGTTTCGATAGCGACAGTTTCAAGGGTAATGAACAAGCTGCCCTCAGTGACAAGGTCTAACAAGGCCAGGGTTGAAGCTGCGGTAAAAAAACTTAAATTCAAACCCAATGTTAGCGCGCAGCGCCTGGCATCCAAGCGCAATAACGCCATAGGCCTTGTGATACCTAGATACGCTGATATATTCCATTCATTTTATGCCCTTCAGATCCTGCAGGGCACAGGCCTGGCTGTTGAAAGATTAAAGTTGGACCTTTTACTGCATATTACCAGCGGAGAGAGTTTTCTCAATATATCTGCCGTAGAAGGCGTATTGTTTTCAGATATCATAGGTAATGAGGAGCAGGTAGACACTGTCCTGGAAAAAGAAGTGCCGTGCGTTATCATGAATTATCTGACAAAAGACCTTCCTGTCTCATGCGTGTCTATAGATAATTTTAACGCCGCGTTTACAGCCACGGAATATCTTATAAAACTCGGGCATTCCAGGGTGGCCGCTATTACAGGCGAATTAAAGTCCCAGGTAGCTATAGACAGGCTGGACGGTTATGTAAAGGCCCTGGAAAAAAATAATATAGAGAAGAAAAGTGATTATGTTAAATATGGAGATTTCGGAAGGGATTCAGCTATAAAAGCGACAAAGGAACTTTTAAAATTAAAGACATGCCCGACCGCTATATTTGCCGCAAGCGATGAGATGGCGGTTGGCGCAATACAGGTTTGTATGGAAAGCGGGGTCAATGTGCCCAGGGATATGTCTGTCATAGGTTTTGACGATAACCCCCTGGCGCTGGGTTTTTCCCCTATAGCTGTTACCACTATGAGACAACCGCTTCATGAAATGGCGACAGTGGCCACAGAGACTCTGCAGAAAATTATAACAGGAAAGAGTAAGGGCAATAAAAAGATAATCCTGCCGGCTGAACTCATAGAACGCAATTCCTGCCAATCGTTAACCTGACTTTATGCCGAGGTTGACAATCTAGATATTCAAGGTAAAATATGGCTATATGTCTGAAGTTTAGAACCCTTTTAAGAGACTATGATTAAGTCTATTCTTGAAGAAATACTTTCCGGAAAAGAACTTGAATTTGATAAGGCAGAGATTCTTCTTGGCGCAGGGCAGGATGATTTACACCTTATTATGCGCGCTGCCAATATTATCAGGAAGAGATTTTGCGGCGAGAGAATCGATCTATGCTCTTTGATAAACGCCAAGAGCGGCTTGTGCTCGGAAGATTGTAAGTTTTGTGCCCAGTCTGTGAGATACAAGACAGGGTGCGAGGTATATTCGCTTGTGAGTGTCGAAGATATGGTCTCTGCGGCCAGACTTGCTAAGAAGCAGGGCGCTGCGAATTTTTGCATTGTAATAAGCGGGGGAGGCCCTAGCAAAGAAGAATTTGAGAAGATCAAAGAGGCAATAGAGAAAATAAAGACTATCGGGATAAAAGTAGATTGTTCTCTTGGCAGCCTTCAGATAGGCATGGTAAAGGAATTAAAATCCCTGGGGATCGACAGGTTTAATCATAATCTCGAAACGTCAAGGGAATTTTACAAAGATATATGCGCCACACATTCTTACGAGAGCAGGGTTAGCATGGTCGGCATGTTGAAAGATGTAGGGGTAGAGCCATGCTGTGGCGGTATAATAGGCCTGGGTGAAAGCCCGAAAGAAAGACTGAACCTGGCGTTTGCGC
This sequence comes from Candidatus Omnitrophota bacterium, assembly GCA_018901615.1. Classification (GTDB taxonomy): domain Bacteria; phylum Omnitrophota; class Gorgyraeia; order Gorgyraeales; family Gorgyraeaceae; genus JAHIEN01. The sequence continues at coordinate 1,852 of JAHIEN010000022.1, forward strand.
TAAAGAAGATGGGGATAGGATGTGTCCCTGTAAATATCCTTGATCCTCGAAAAGGCACACCGCTCGAGTATGTTAAACCTATTGAGCCATTAGAGGCGATTAAGACAATAGCAACTTTCAGGCTGATATTACCGAAGGCAATAATAAAGGTAGCAGGGGGCAGGGAATCTGGCCTGCGGGATCTGCAGGCAATGGCGTTTATGGCAGGCGCCAATGGCATGATAATAGGAGGATATCTGACTACAAAGGGCAGGTCTGTAGAAAAGGATCTGCAGATGGTAAAAGATCTGGGGTTTGAGGTCAAATGAGGACATGACTTATGAAAATCTTTGATTTACATAAGTCATCTGTCCGAATTTGACCCCCACACCAATTGGTTGGAAAGAAACTTATACCTCCCAATTGGTGTGGGGGTTAATTCGCACAGTAACTTATGTTCGCTCGCTACGCTCGCTCCATAAGTTACGTGCTCATTAAGGAGGATTTATGAAAGGGATAAAAATCGCTGTTCTAGGCGCTGGTGGTATTGGCAGGGCATGTCTTGATGTCGCGGCAAAAAAGAAGGAATTAAAAGTTGTCGCTATATGTGATTCTAGCGGATATTTATATTCCGCGAAAGGCATATGCGTAAAAGATTTAAAGAGATTCAGGCCTTCTAAAGACCCCATAGAAGATATTATAAAATTGAAAGACAAATATGATGGAATATTCGTAGCGCTTCCAAATCTGCCGAATGAATTTATACCCGGCGTGGTAAAACGCTTTATAAAAGCGGATTATAGCGGGGTCTTTACCTGCGCTCTAAAACGCACAAGCGCGATGAAATTGATGATGAAATTAAGCCCTGACCTAAGGAGAAATCAAAACGTATATATAGCCGGGTGCGGCGCGACTCCAGGGCTCTTGTCAGCAGCAGCTGTTTTAGCCGCGCAGTCATTTACAAAGATCGAGGATGTAAGCATCTGGTGGGGGGTAGGTATCTCAAACTGGGACGCATACAGGTCCACGATCAGAGAAGATATTGCTCATCTGCCAGGCTATACAGTTGATAGAGCCAAGAAGATGACTGATAAAGAGGTAGAGCAGCTTTTGAGTAAAAGAGATGGAAAACTTGTTCTTCATGACATGGAGCACGCAGACGACATATTGCTTAAGAAAGCTGGAGTAGTTGATTTACTGAGCAAGGTCTCTGTGGGAGGCGTGATGGATACGCGGCACGCAAAAAAACCTGTTTCCACAACAATGACCCTGACTGGCATTACATTTGAAGGCAAACGGTCCAGTCACAAGTTTATACTCGGGGACGAGACATCTATGGCAGCCAATGTAATAGGCCCTGCGCTCGGTTATATGAAGCGCGCCATCTGGCTCAAGAAACACAAGATATACGGGATGTTCGGCTCAACGGAATTCATGCCAATGGTGGTGAGGTAAATTTTTGTATGGAATTTCAAAATTCCATACAACTGTAGGGGGTTCGGGGGATTACAGGCAATCCCCCGAGGGGTAACAGTGGAGTGATGTGACGAATAGGAACATCACGGAGCGTCATAGGGGCGTAAGCCCCTTTGAAACAAGTTCCGAGGAGCACCTGCTGCCTGACGGCAGGAAGCGACGAGGTAACTTGTATAGATTATGTTTGATTTAAACGTATTATTACAGCAGGAAATGGATGGGTTAAAGAAGCTTGGGCTGTTCAGGGAGATGAAAAGAGTCGACTCGGCTCAAGGGCCTGTTGTAAAGATAGATGGACGAGAGGTAATACTTCTTTCCTCAAATAATTATCTCGGTTTGGCAACCCATCCTGACGTGATTAAAGCACAGATCGATACTTTGAAAGAATTTGGCGCAGGCTCTTGCGCGTCCCGCCTTATCTCAGGCAATATGAACCTGCATGAAGAGCTTGAGAAAAAAATAGCGGATTTTAAACATACAGAAAGCGCGATTGTTTTTCCAACCGGGTATATGGCTAATGCAGGCACGATAAGTTCTCTTGTCGGAAAAGAGGACCTTGTAATATGCGACAAGCTGAATCACGCCAGTATCATTGACGGCGTTCGGCTAAGCCGCGCAAGGTTCAGGACTTATCCGCATAAAAATCTAAAAAAATTAGAAGATATCCTGAAAAAAGAGGCCGGCTATAAGAAAAAATTGATTATCACCGACGGTATTTTCAGCATGGATGGAGACATTGCCCCTATCCCAGATTTGATTAAAATCTCTAAAAGATTCAATGCCTTTTTAATGGTGGATGATGCGCATGCTACAGGCGTCCTTGGTCAGACAGGCAGGGGCACGTGTGAACATTTTAATATAAAGGAGGGCGTGGATATTCAGATGGGAACATTGAGTAAGGCGCTGGGATGCCTGGGTGGTTTTGTGGCAGGTTCCAGTCCGCTTATAGATTATATACGCAACAAGGCGAGGTCTTTTATATACACCACCGGTCTGCCGCCCGCAATAGCCGCAGGCTGCATAAAGGCCATAGAGATAATAGAAGAAGATTCGGATTTAAGAAAAAGATTATGGCGGAATGTGGAAAGATTTAAGGCGGTTTTAAAAGATTTGGATTTTGACACAATGGGGTCAGAGACGCAGATAATACCTGTATTGACCGGAGATATTTCCCGCACAATGAGATCCGCTGAAAGATTATTTGAAATGGGCGTATTTGCGCCTGGCGTAAGGCCGCCTACAGTACCTAAAAATAAAAGCAGGATAAGGGCTTCTATAATGGCTACACATACGGATGAACATATAGATAGAGTTATAGAGGCCTTTAAGAAGTTACGAAATGGAACTATGATATGAAAGGATTCTTTATAACAGGGACTGATACAGGCGTTGGAAAGACAGAAGTCGCGGCTTGCCTGGCAGGGTGTTTTTTGCGTAAAGGATTTAAAGTGGCTGTGATGAAACCAGTGGCAACGGGCGTTAGAAGGACTTGTTCTGATGCCAGGATTTTAAAAACAGCGGCGCGCTCCAATGCGCCATTAAATCGCATAAACCCCGTGGCATTAAGATATCCATTGGCCCCTCTTACGGCAAAGAGACTGGAAAAAAAGAAAATAGATTTAAATATTATATGGCGGAACTTCAGGAAGCTAAAGTCTGCCAGCGATGTTGTAATAGTAGAAGGCATTGGCGGGTTAATGACCCCGATAAAAAAAACAGGGAGAACGGTATTTTATGTGCGCGACATGATATTAAAGATGGGACTGCCTGTTATCCTGGTCACAAGGCCGGACTTGGGCACAATAAATCATACATTGATGACTATAGGCATGCTAAGGGCCAGAGGCATAAAGATAGCCGGCGTGATAATTAATTATACCAGCCATGTAAAAAAGGATTTGGCCGTAAAGACAAACCCTTCTGTCATAGAAGAGCTTTCGGGTATAAAGGTCCTGGGGGTCATGTATTATAATAAGGATAGAAAAAGAAGGAGGATAAGATGGTCAGGGAAAACAGGGTTCTGATATTTATGATAGGATTTATCTGCGCGTGGCTTCTTTTTTCGGTTTTTTTAAAAAAGGCAGACTGCCAGTCCTCATTGCCGTCAAACATCTCCTTTTCAGGCGAGAGTAATGTTATATACTTATTGGACAGGGATACCTCCACGATCTACAGATATGATACGCAGGGCCGCATGACACGGAGGTATGTTATAAACGAACTGGGGAAAAGCCTACAGCTGAAATAGTATATTGTAATACTTTCAATGTCAGGTTACACTTTTATACTATCCAGGCCAGTGTCCTGCCAGCGCTGGCGGGGCCGTTCGGCACTGGAAAATTTTGCCGTGCGCTACGGTCCTTCGACAAGCTCAGGACCTTAGTCCCGAGCGAA
>JAHIEN010000002.1 GCA_018901615.1 Candidatus Omnitrophota bacterium
CAGGAAACCCTGGCAGCCGCTCTGCTATGTGCCGCGGGTTTTGACGGCTCACAGCCTTTGGTGAATCCCATGTGCGGAAGCGGTACGCTCGCGATAGAAGCGGCGCTCATCGCCTTAAAACGCGCGCCCGGCCTTTTGCGGAGCAATTTTGGATTGAAGCATATAATAGGATTTGATGGAGAGGCATGGAGCGCTTTACAAAAAGAGGCGCGCGCCCAGTCAAAGAAAGAGCTGCCTTTCCGGATCATCGCGACAGACATTGATAAAAATGCGATCGAGGCCGCGAAGAAAAACGCTCAAACCGCTGGGGTCGATCAGCTCATAGAATTTCATGTATGTGACTTTAACGATACCCCGATCCCTGAAGAGAAAGGGATCGTTATTTTTAACCCGGCATACGGACATAGACTCGGAGAACAGTCTGAGTTGGAGAAGACCTATAAAGGCATAGGGGATTTCTTTAAGAATAAATGCGCGGGGTTTGCCGGGTATGTCTTTACCGGGAATATGGACCTGGCAAAAAAGGTAGGCCTGAGAACCAGCCGCCGGATGATTTTCTTTAATGCCAGGATAGAATGCCGACTCCTGGAATACCACATGTATGCCGGTAGCAAAGGACCAAAATAAAAGGAGGCTATATTGGCAAAAGATAACTATTCATACAGAAAGTACCAGAAAGAATTAAAAAAGAAAAAGAAAAACGAAAAAAAGAAACAACGCAAGCTGGATAAAAAAAACATGAAGGATGGAATAGCTTCAGAATAACAGGGGACGTCTTACTGCATTATAACAGTTTATAAATATTAGAGTTACAACTGCTATGATTCCAGTATCAAAATAGGAGGGTATAAAATGACTTGTCCTGTATTAAATTTATTTACAAAATGCTCCTGTTGCGGATGGATGATCTGCGAATTTTGCGTTCAGCTTACGATCGTAGTTATAGCGATTGCATTTGGCGGCATGGTCGCATGGAAACCCAAAAAGATCATAGATATGCAAATAGCCCTTTACCGGCCTTTTAACTGGAAAATAGAGCCCATATCCATGGAGAAGGAGATAAGGAACACGCGTATCATGGGGTCGGTGGTCCTTATCCTTGGGATTCTCTCGCTTGGCTATATTCTGCTAAAGTAGCAGTAGATAATTTTACCCGCCTTTAAAAATTTCCTAAAATAATCTGAAAGAAAATAGCCGCCTCCTGTGTCTTATATAGTAGGAGATGAGATTGCTTTGGTCCGTCTGGGCGGACCTCGCAATGACAAACCAGGGGAGGTGTGCTATGACAGAACAGGAGCTTTGGGCTTATTTTGAGGGCTTGCGCAAGGAACCAGGGTATCCCGGAATTTGCGACAGGTTGCCAAAGGAAAAGGTTGTCCAGATGGGCGAATTGCTCTTGAGGGAGGGTATTAGCCCTAGGGCACAAACCACTATTATGATGACATTGGCTCATCAGCAGCGTTCGAAAGAAGCTCTAAGGTATCTTAAGGCTTATAATCGGATGCAAGATGATGAAGGAATGAAAATCTTTACTCAATTGGCAATAGAAGAGTGTGAATGGTGGAATGAATGAGTATAGGTGGTCACAATCTGTGACTACCTAATTTGGAGGCGCCAAATTGGCACCTTAAAAAACAATTGACACAGGAGGCTATTTGTGATACATTTGTATATACAGATAGAAGAAAAGTGAAAGATCTTAAATGGAGCTCGTTGAAAAACGAGAGGTTAAAAAAAGTACGAGGCGCTTCTTTTGAGGATATTGTAAAAGCAAAGTTTGTTGGCATTAAAAAGCATCCCAAAAAGGAAAGCCAAAATATGATGCTTTTTGAATATAAAAACCACATATGGTTAGTGCCTTACGTAGAAGATGAATCGCATATTTTCCTAAAGACATTTTATCCCAGCAGGAAATACACAAAAATACATAGAAAAGGAGGCCTGAAATGAGGCAGATACGATTAACAAGGCAGGAAAAGGCCATGGAAGACGCTCTGGTGAAAGGTGAATATGTAAATGTGGGCAAGGAGGAATTCCAGCGCATCGCAGAAGCCGTGGCAGCGCACAAAAAAGACGCTATTTTGCACATACGGGTGAATAGCCAGGATCTAAACAGCATAAAAGCAAAGGCGCAAAAACTAGGCATAAAGTACCAGACTTTTATCTCAGAGATCTTGCACCACGTAGCAATGTAAAGATAACTTACCTACCTTTATTAATTTCTCAAAATAATCTGAAAGAAAATAGCCGCCTCCTGTGTCTAATATTATAGAAGAGGGAATTGCAGAGGGTTCGTCAACAAACCAGGGAAGTTCTATTATTAAAACATTTTGCCCTTGACAAGTATACGCCAATGGCGTATACTTGTAGTGTAAGGAAAAAGTATCTTGGAGATCATCGAAACACCTGTTTTTACCAAAAGAATAGCCAAGCTCCTTACTGATGAAGAGTATAGCGAATTGCAGTGGGCATTGATAATTAACCCTGAAGCCGGGGCAGTTATTCCAGGAGCAGGAGGTATACGAAAGCTACGATGGGCGCTTCCTGGAAGCGGAAAAAGAGGGGGCTTGCGGATTATTTATTACCTCTACACGCAGGACGAAAAGATATATTTGCTGTTACCGTATAAAAAATCCGAACAAGAAGATTTGACAGCTGAACAGATAAAGATCTTGAGTAACTATGTAAGGGAGGGGGTAATATGAAAAATAAAGACTTTAAAGACTTATTAACGAGCATTGACCAGGCCCGCAAAATACATAATGGAAAGCTAAAGCCCGGGAGGATCTTTAGGTTTAATCCTGTGGCTGTAGCTAATATACGCAAAAGGCTTCATGTGTCCCAGGCTGAATTTGCCTACATGATCGGAGTCAGCATAGATACACTGCAAAACTGGGAACAGGGCCGCAGAAGGCCCGAAGGTCCTGCACTGGCATTACTTAAAATAGCAGAGCATAATCCGGAAACTGTTATGAACGCCCTGCATGCTTGAAAGGGTACGTCTTGCTGCATTCTAAGAATTTATAAATAAGCGTAAGTTTACATTTCCTGCATTGCAATAATTGTAAACTTACAGTTAGATTGTGGATAAGTTTACCTGCCTTTAAAAAATTTCCAAAAATAATCTGAAAGAAAATACCCGCCCCCTGTGTCTTATATAGTAGGAGATGAGATTGCTTTGGTCCGCCTGGGCGGACCTCGCAACGACACATAAGGTCACAAATTGTGACCTTTAACAGGGGGAGGTATGCTATGAAGGAGCTTATTCCACAGGGAATGGCTGAGCCTAGGATATTTGTAATCCGTGGGCAAAAAGTAATGCTGGACAGAGATCTAGCAGCGCTTTATGGGGTAACTATTGACAGGTTCAACTCACAGGTAAAAAAGAACACTAAGCGCTTTCCAGAAGACTTTATGTTCCAGTTAACCGAAGATGAAGTTTCTGGCTTAAAGCTCCAAGAAGAGGCCTTAAGCTGCTCCGGGCTTAGTAAAAGGCCTTATGTTTTTACTGAATTAGGCTTTCTAATGCTTTCATCGGTTATTAAAAGCAAAACAGCTGTTCATGTAAGCATTGCCATTGTTAGGCAATTATTTGGATAAAAAGGAAACGGCAAAAACTCGATAGGATGCACCCCTAATTTTTTTATTAAAAGGTGTTGTATTTTTTTTACAACTATGGTATATTTATAGTAGAGCGTTGTAAATATATTACAACATGAGGCTACTAAAAAAAGGGGGTGATATCGATGGGTGCTAGTTTTGGAGAGTTTTTTAAACAAAAAAGGATTGCATTGGGAAAAACCTTAAGGCAGTTTTGTGCGGATCATGAGCTAGATCCCGGCAATATCAGCAAAATCGAAAGAGGAAAAATGTCTCCACCTAACTCGGAAGAGAAACTAAAGGAGTATGCCCAATATCTAAATATTAAATTTGGGAGTAAAGAATGGCAGGTTTTTAAAGATTTAGCTGCTATTAGTTCGGGCAGGATTCCTGAGGATCTACAGGATAAAGAGCTGCTTGCAAGGCTTCCGGTATTCTTTCGGACATTAAGAGATAAGAAATTTACGGAAGAAGATCTGAAGGAACTAATCAAAAAAATCAAAGAATCATAAAAATGAACTTCCAGCCTATACTAAAGAATACGGACCAGATAAATTCTGATGCCGAGCGTTTTCTGAGCACCCATAATCCATGTTGCAAGAATACGCCTCGAAAGAGACGGATTAAAAAAATAGCATGAAAAGTAAACGTATGACAAAGAAAGATTTCATGAAAAATATTACAGCTCTAGCAGCCAAATTGTCAACCATTCAAAAGCAAGCAGAAAAACTCGGAATTTTCACTGGAACGCGAGATCTATTGCATTGCAAAAAATGTGGTCTTATGGAAGACATTTTATGCGATGGGAGACTTGTAACGTGTTATGAA
>JAHIEN010000023.1 GCA_018901615.1 Candidatus Omnitrophota bacterium
ACAGGTTATTCTGATCATAAGGGATATGCAGCATCTGTGCTAAGCTTGGCGCGTCCTTTTGCGCGACTAATCCTGTTGCCAAAACCACCAGGTCTGCCTTTATCTCGACCTGCGCGCCGCTCAGGGTATCAGCGCCCCTGACAATAAGCTTTCCATCCTTCTCAAATATGCGCGAGACCCTTCCTCTTAAATATATAGCGCCATACTCGTCCTGGACCTTTTTTACAAATTCCTCATAATTCTTGCCTGCTGCCCTTATATCAATATAAAAGACATAGGCCTGGCTGTCCTTATTATGTTCTCTTAAAAGAAGTGCGTGTTTTGCCGTGTACATACAGCATAGCCTTGAACAATAAGGAAGGCCCTTTTGTTCATCGCGCGAGCCAACGCATTGAATAAAAACAACATCTCTCACTTCCTTTCCGTCAGAAGGCCTGATGATCTTGCCACCTGTTGGTCCAGAGGAATTTACCATGCGCTCAAAATGCAGTCCTGTTATCATATCCTTATATTTACCATAGCCATATTCACCATAAACTGAATGGTCAAACTGGTTAAAGCCAGTTGCCACTATAATCGCCCCGAATTTCTCTTCTATAACCTCGTCTTTCATATCATAATCTATCGCGCCGACCGTGCAAACCTTTTTGCAGATCCCGCATTTTTTTGTCTTGAAATATAAACAATTTTCGCGGTCTATCACCGGCACATTGGGAACAGCCTGAGGAAATGGAACATAGATGGCCTTTCTTTTGCCAAGCCCCATGTCAAATTCTGAGGAAACCTTAACAGGGCATTTATTATAACAGGTGCCGCAGCCGTTACACTTACCCGCGTCTACCGAACGCGCCTTTTTTCTTATCTTTACAGTAAAATTTCCCACAAAGCCTGAGACTTCTTCTATCTCAGAATAGGTGTGTAAAGTAACATTTTCGCTCTGTGAAACAGTTACCATCTTTGGGGTTAAAATACACGCGGCGCAGTCAAGCGTAGGGAAGGTCTTATCAAAACGCGCCATCCTGCCGCCTATGGAGGGTTCTCTTTCTACAATAACAGCCGGATAATTCGCAAACGCAATATCTATTGCTGACTGTATACCGGAAATGCCCCCGCCTATAATCAAGACCCTTTTCTCTATCGGAATATAAGTCTTTTCCAACGGCCTGTTGCGCAGGACCTTGGCCGAGGCAAGCCTTACCAGTTCTATAGCCTTCTGGGTAGCCTTTTCTCTATCCTTGTGGACCCAGGAACAATGCTCCCTGATATTGGCCATCTCCATCAAGTATGGATTTATTCCTGCTGTTTCTACACATTTTCTAAAGGTTTTTTCATGAAGACTGGGACTACAAGAGGCTATGACGATCCTGTCTAATTTATGTTTCTTGATAGCATTCTTTACAAGATTCTGGCCCGGGTCAGAACACATGTATTTATACGAAGCTGAATACTTGACCTTTGCAAAAGTCGAGGTAACTTGTGCAACACGCTCTACATCAACAGTCCCAGCAATATTAGTGCCGCAATGACACACAAATACTCCTATTCTCATAGCTATTTATTAACCAAAACCTTTCTCTCCTTCAGCAATGGAAGAGGGTTGACAATGTGCTTATCAAGCCCTAATTTTTTTGGCTCAATACCTAAAGCTAACCCCACAAGCTGTGTAAAATAAAAGATCGGCATATTAAAATTCTTCTTGTATTTTTTCTCTATTGCGCCCTGCCTCAGATCCAGGTTTGACTGACACAAAGGACAAGCCACTACTATTGCCTGGGCGCCTTCATCATGGGCCATCTGCAGTATATCCCCGGATAATTTAAGCACGATATCTGTCTTTGTAAGCGAAAAACTCGCGCCGCAGCACTCTGTCTTATACGGCCACTTTACTGGCTCGGCATCAAGCGTCTTCATTAAATCATCCATAAGATGCGGGTCTTCAAGATCATCAAGCTGTGTAATCTCCGGGGGTCTGGTCAAAAGGCATCCATAGTAGCAGGCCACCTTTAGGCCGCTTAATCTATTATTGATTCTCTCAGCTATGTTTTTTAACCCAAAGACATTTACGAGCACATCTAAAAAGTGCCTTACCCTGACTTCGCCTTTATACGGCTCTCCCACTATCTCTTCTACATTTTTTCTATGTTCTATGTCTTCCCGCATAAAGTGATTGGCTATTTTAAGGCGGCTAAAACACGCGGCGCAGCAAGTAACTACTTCATATGAATCCATGCCTTTTGCTTTAAGGAGATTCTTTACCGGCAGGGCCAATGATAAAAGGTGCATTGTGATATGGGCAGGTGTAGCCCCGCAGCATATCCAATCAGGGATCTCTATAAGCTCAATACCAAGGGCCTTGGCTACTTCTTTAGTAGACAGGTCATACTCTTTTGCTGTTGAATGAAGAGAACATCCTGGAAAATACGCGTACTTCATGGATTATCTCGCTTCGCTATCTTTCCGATGATCTTTCTGGATAGATTTAAAAATAAAAGCCTTGGGTGCAGAAGCCTGTCTCTATGCGCCTTGCCTAATTTACCTGATCTTTTAAAGATCGCCCTTGTCTCTTTTATATTTTTAATCCTTGGAGGAAAGACACTGATCTTTTGCTTAAGAAACATCTTTGGCGCCAAAAAAACATCTTTAAAAAATTCTCCGCTCAAAAGATTAAACATGCCTATCAGGCCCATTTCATAAAGTCTTCCAAAGAGCTCTATGTTTCTTAAAAATATTTTATTGAAAAGTGGGATCTCGGTCTCTTCTACAGGAATAATGCCTTTTTTATATGCCTGGCGCCTCAAATAATCCATTATCTCTGCTATGTCTATCTCACGAGGGCATCTGACAGTACAGGTAAGGCATGATGCGCAAAGCCATATGGTCCGGCTGGATAAGACCTGTTGTTCCATGCCGAGCTGGGTCATTCTGATAATCTGGTTTGGGAGAAAATCCATCCTGAAAGCAATAGGACAGCCCGCAGAACACTTGCCGCACTGATAACAGTGGCTGACCTTCTCGCCGCAGTCTTTCTCAAGCGTTAATTGAAAAGGTGAGCGTATTGTATTATGTGAGATAAACCACTTCACGCGAGCGCTACTCTCCCTATCTTTAGGAATATTAGTTATATTGTATATATAGAGAGAATATCAACAAGAGGCTAAGGTCCTATTTGACTAAAATAAAAAGACCTAGAATTATCTAGGTCTTTAGTCCTAATATATTTTAAAGGCTATAAGGTTATAATTTTTTATTAAAGGCGTACAGAGCGGCCTGTGTGCGGTTATTGACGTGGAGAGTCTGGAAAATATTACTGATATGGTTTTTGACTGTCTTTTCTGCGATCCCTAGTTTTTTTGCTATATCTTTATTTGTGCCTCCCAGCACGATCAGGCGTAGTATATCCTTTTCTCTCTCTGTCAGGTCATTATAAAATTTATCGCCTTCTTTTATAGATCTTTTGTCCATCATGGCAAACTCTTTCAAGACCTTAGTGGCTATAGCAGGTTGAATCAATGCCTCGCCTTTGTAGACTCTATGGATGGCCTCGAGGACTTCCTCTATTGAAACATCTTTCAATAGATACCCCATCGCGCCTGCCTTGATCGCCTCAAAGATATGCGGCTCGTCCTCATAGACAGTGAGTATGATTATTTTGATATGCGGGAATTTCTTTTTAATTTTACAAGTGGCTGTCACGCCGTCCATCTGGGGCATACCAATATCCATAAGTATCACATCAGGCCCTGTATTTTTTAACATGTCGAGCGCAGCCTGGCCATTACCCGCCTCACCCACTACTTTGATATCTCCTTCTAATTCTAATAACTTTCTTATGCCCTGCCTGAACAATGTATGATCATCGCACAAAAATACTCTTATAGTATCTGACATATCTAACTCCTCTCCTTAAGAGGGATGTCTATAGAAACTATTGTACCTTGTTGTGGCATAGACTCAATAACAAATGTCCCGCCTAAAGAACTTGCCCTATGGCGCATACCTGCAAGGCCCCACTTGCCAGAACTTGAATCAGATAGTTTTGTGCGATTTACATTAAAACCCTTTCCGTTATCCTTGATAAATATCTTTAGGTTGCTGCCATTATTTGCCACTAAACTTAGGTCCACGTTTTTTGCCATGCTATGCTTCTTTACATTGGCAAGCGCCTCTCGAATGATGTAAAAAACGGATTTTTTATTCACAATACCATCTATTGAGCCGGAGATATTTAGATTAACATCTATGTTGTTACTTTTCTTATACTCTATGAGATAACTATTTAAATTATCCACTATATTAAAATCTGTCTCTTCTGGCGACTTGAGGTCAAATATCACTTGACGTGTCCTGTTTAAAAGGTCCTTTGTGCTTTCTCTTAATAACGTCAGCTCCTCGATAGCCTTCGTAGGATCAATCTTATAAAGTCTCTCGCTGAGCTCGATTCTTTTTATAATATTGACCAGATCCTGCGCGCAACCATCATGCAAGTCAAGGGCAATCCTGTTACGTTCTTCCACTGTATTTAGCCTTTTGATTTCCTGTATGTTCTCTTTTAAATGCCCGACCATTTCATTAAATGCCGTTGTTAATGCTCCTATCTCGTCTTTTGATTTTATATCGATCTTTGCATCTAAATCCCCGCCTCCGATCCTAGAAGCGAAGTTTTTCAATCTTATGATCTGGTTTGAAAATAAAATCCCTATGATTAAAAATACAACGATGCCTATGCCTAGACCTATAAGAATAACAATCGCTACATAATAATTTACCTTTGTAATCTCCGCGATATCCTTTTTGCCAGACTCTAAAGAAATACCCATATGAAGGGTTCCCAACTCTCCTTCTGATATCGGTATAGCTATGTCGTAGAGACGTCTGTTATTGTTTAAAAACCCTTTCACGCTATGCGGATATGAACCTGGATTAAATGACAAAAGTCCTTTTGGAAATCCTTTACTAAATGTATGCGATATTATTTTTTCCTCAGGACCGCGAACAAATAAATACTGCACATCCTCTAATCTATCCAGATTATCATGCAGGAGTATTGAAAGTGCAATTTTGTCGTCAAGTAGCAAAAGACTCTTCGTTTCATTGGAGAGGAATTTCGCAATATCCACATCCCTTTTAATGACCTGGGACGTAATCTTCTCCGGCAGTATGATAGAGAGAGGCAGATATATAGACAGGCCTATAAATATAAACAATACCGCGACCCAGAAAATAAGTTTTGACCGTATGCTCTTCATTAATCAGAATCTCTCTTTATAACGCTCTCCCTGACGTATCTTATTGTATCATAGCTGGAATCGTCTATCTCAATGAATCTATCAATGAACATTGCCCTGAGTATATTCTTTCCCTCTTCATCATTGTGCATATTCAACAGGGTGTCTTTTATCTTTATCTTTAGATCCTCGTTTAAGCCGGGACGAACTACTACTGGCGGGATACCGTATGGTTTGGAAACTTTGATTATCTTTGTCTTTTGGGTGTATTCACTACCCTTTTTATCCATATAGTCCCAGATGAGACTATCCACAGCTGCAGCGTCAACTATGCCCTGAGCCACGGCCTTGATCGATCTATCATGGCCATAGGTATATGAATATTCTTTAAAAAGGCTTTGCGGGTTCTCTCCTAATTGATGCAACATATAGGTCGGAATCAATTTCCCTGTGTTAGAGATTGGATCCACAAAGGCAAACCTCTTTCCTCTTAATCCATAGAGATTTTCAATCCCGCTGTCCTTGTCAACAATAATATAAGAGTAATACAATGGTTCGCCATTTACCACTGGAGCAACCAGAAGCTCCAGGCCAAACTCATCATGACCTATTACATAAGGCCCGCCGCAGACAAATGCCACATCAATATCGCCTTTTTTTAAAAGGCTATTCACTTCAGCATAAGTCCTTTTTTCGACAAAATTTATCTTCTTATTTAACCCCTGTCCGATATAATCTAAGAGTTTTTTATAATAGGCGTATCCTTCTTCCGGTGTTATCATAGAGCCGACGCATATATTAATCTCAGAATCCTGGGAAGGCCTTACACGCCCTATCTCTACAGTATCATTAAAGTCTATTTTCTCTAGTTTCTCTGTCTGATTGCAGCCAGCAAGAAAAAACGTGAGCAAAAAAATCAAGGCCAGATATATCCTGCTTCTAAACATGGGTAATTATCCTAAAGGCAACTGATTCGCCTGACTATTCGACAATGTCGCCGACTACAGGCTCTACTTTGACCCCGGTTTTTTCCAAATATTTTCTTCCGGCCTCGAGGTTTTCCTTTGTGCCGTTGAGTTCCAGCGTCACTTCGCCTATTTCCTCTGTGACCTTGGCCCTCCGGATATTTGGAATCACATCATATTTTTTAGCCATGGTATAGATCACAGGTTCTTTGATTAATTTCTGTGGGTATATCAGGTGTACAATAAGTTTTGGCATAGATTATCCCTCCTTTAATGAGCACTGCAGTTACGAAAATCAAAGATTTTCGTAACTGCCTCTCTTTTGGTTAACTTCTATGAAGGTGCGAATTAAACCCCCACACCAATTGGGAAGTTTCAGTCTTTTTCCCACCAATTGGTGTGGGGGTCAAGTTCAGCTATCAGATCCGCCTGCGGCGGACCTGGGCTTCACTTGACAGAATAACTCGTAGTCTATAGTTTTGTAACGCTCGGGTTTTTTCCGCATACCGGACAATTTGGATCCTTCGGGACCTTTACCTGCCTGAAAGAAGAGTCCAGCGCATTGAAAATCAGCAATCTCCCCGTGAGCAGATCCCCTGTTCCCAGTATATATTTCAATACCTCGTTTGCCTGTATAGTTCCAATAATACCCGCGACCACTCCCAGGATCCCCGCCTCCTGGCAGCTGGGCACAAGTCCTGGCGGTGGCGGTTCAGGAAACAGGCACCTGTAGCACGCGCTCTCACCTGGCAAGATAGTTATTGCCTGGCCGTCAAACCTGAATATACCACCGTGCGAAAGAGGCTTCTTAGCTAAAACACAGGCGTCATTTACAAGAAATCTCGTAGGAAAATTATCAGAACCATCCACTACAATATCATAATCCTTTATGATATCCGTTATATTAGCCGAGGTTATTCGTAGATTGTAAGTAATTATCTCTATCTCAGGATTTATTGCGTTGAGGGTTTTCTTCGCAGAGTCCACCTTTGGCATTCCAACGGTATTTGTAGAATGCGCTATCTGCCTCTGAAGATTGTTTAATTCAACTTTATCAGAATCCACAATGCCAATCTTCCCAATTCCGGCTGACGCAAGATACAGCAATGCAGGAGAACCCAGGCCACCAGCGCCAACAACCAGCACCCTTGCCTTTAAAAGTCTTTCCTGGCCTTTACCGCCTATATTGGGCAAGATCAATTGTCTTGAATAACGTTCGATCTGCGCATCTGTCAAATTCACGACGCACCTCCGGCAATATCCTGACCGCCAGCGATTGCAGGTATAATAGAAATCTCGTCTCCGTCTTTAAGAGAGGTGGCGTCCCGCTGTAAAAACCTGATATCTTCTTCGTTGACATAGATATTTATAAACCTGCGCACCTTTCCGTCCTTTTCGCATATCCTATCCTTGATCCCTGGAAAGTCCTTCTCAAGCGCTTCGATAAGGCCCTTTACATCACTCGCATCCACGCTTACCTCTGCCTGGTTATTCGTGTGTTTCTGAAGAGGGGTCGGTATTCTTACTTTTATAGACATATTTAACCTCCATTATATTTTAACATGCTCCTCAAACGAAGCAATGTTTGGTTTAATCTTTATTGGCCTGCCTATCTTCTCGCTAACCGCCTCCTGTGTCTTTAACCCGTTTCCCGTTATGCATATAACAATAGATTCGTCTTTAGGGATCCTGCCCTGCTCGATAAGTTTCTTTGTAACGCCCAGAGTTACGCCTCCTGCTGTTTCAGTAAACACGCCTTCGGTTAATGCCAGAAGCTTAATCGCCTCTACTATCTCATCGTCAGACACATCCTCAGCCCAACCACCAGATTCCTTTACAGTTCCGGCAGCGTACACTCCGTCAGCAGGATTTCCTATTGCCAGAGATTTGGCAATGGTATTGGGCTTGACTGGCTTTATAATCTCAGAATCTTCTTTTATCGCAGTAACTATTGGCGCGCAGCCGGTTGCCTGGGCCGCATAGATCTTTGTATCAACCTTATCAATCAATCCGATATTCTGGAATTCCTTTAGTCCCTTCCAGATCTTGGTAATAAGGGAGCCTCCAGCGCAAGGAGAGATAATATGTTGCGGAGTTTTCCAACCCAACTGTTCCGCGATCTCATAGCCATATGTCTTTGAGCCCTCAGCATAGTAGGGCCTTATATTTATGTTCACAAACGCCCACTTATACCTTGTAGCGATCTCTGAACAGAGCCTGTTGACCTGGTCATAATTTCCTTCGACTGCCACAAGCGTTGGATTATAAATCAACGTGCCTATAACCTTGCCTGATTCAAGGTCGGCTGGAATAAATATAAATCTCTCCAGGCCAGCTACAGCAGATTGGGCCGCGACAGAATTCGCGAGATTTCCTGTTGAGGCGCAGGCAACGGTCTTAAAACCAAATTCCTTTGCCTTTGATAGCGCGACTGCCACCACCCTATCCTTAAAAGAAAGCGTAGGGTGATTTACAGAGTCATCTTTTATGTAAAGCTCTTTTACCCCCAGGACCTTTTCCAGATTTTTCGCCCTTATTAAAGGGGTAAATCCTGAGTTCAGGCCATCAGTAGGGTCCCCGTCTATGGGCAAAAATTCCCTGTATCGCCAGAGGTTCTCTGGCCGGGACTCTATTACCTTTCTTGTGATTTTCTTTTTTATTTTCTCGTAGTCATAGTCCACCTCTAAAGGCCCAAAGCAGTATTCACATACATAAATGGGTTCTTTAGGAAACTCCCTGCCGCATTCCCTGCATTTTAATCCTTTCACATAACTCATTTAATCACCTCACGCTTTTTTAATTAGTATCTTCCATTTATTATCTATCTTTTCTGCCTTTAGAATCTCATGGCCGTCTTCTTTTACAGCTCGAGGCACATTCCTGATAGGTTCGCCGTCATCCAGGATGACCTCCAGGATCTGACCAGGCTCCATCTCCTCGAGTTTCAGCTTTGTCCTGACAAAGTTATTTGGACAGGCTATGCCTGTCAAATCTAAACTATCATTATAATCTGTCATATAGCACCATTTGTCATTGCGAGGCACGAAGTGCCGAAGCCAGCGGCCTTGCCCTCGGCTTCGCCGAGAGGCGAGCCGCTAGGCAGGCAATCTCAAAAAAGACATTTTTATGACACTTTGTTCTTATACTTCTCCACTCCTACCCTGTCCAGTGTCTCCCTGAACCTTTCGCCTTTATTGCCGAATTTTTTGTAAAATTCCAGGGTCTTATCTATAATCTCGAAGACTCGTTCTTTTGTCTCGATAAAATCAAAGACCTTTACCCCGAGTTTTGGAAATTTACCCATTTTGCCGCCGACAAAAATGGCGTAGCCCTCTTGTCTCTTTCGCCAGGCGTCTGTCGGACAAGAATACACACAATCTCCGCAGCCGATGCATTTATCTGCGTCAAAGAGTATCTTTTCGCTATCCCTGTCCACTTCTATCGCTCCCACAGGACAGATCTCAGCGCACAGTCCGCAATAATTGCAATTTTCCTTTACAAATCTCTTCTTAAGCCTGCCCATTATTCCTAAATCATTCTCCTGAGGTTTTATACATGCATTTGGACAGCCAGTAATTCCTATCTTGAATTTATGAGGATGCCCGCCGATCCCAAAATATT
This sequence comes from Candidatus Omnitrophota bacterium, assembly GCA_018901615.1. GTDB lineage: Bacteria > Omnitrophota > Gorgyraeia > Gorgyraeales > Gorgyraeaceae > JAHIEN01. The sequence goes on from JAHIEN010000023.1 coordinate 9,812, forward strand.
TCTTATCAACTTCCTTTGCCAGTAAAAGACAATCTATCAGGCCATGGCTGCATTCCTTGCCTTGACACGCGGTCACAGTCCTTACCCTCTGTCCGCACGCGCCCATCTGAAGTTCAACTCCAGCCAGTTCTTTTTTTACTGTTTCAAAGTCTTTAATATTCACATTCGGGATCTCAATACCCTGCCTTGTAGTAAGGTGGATATAGCCTTCCCCGAATTTATTGGCGATCTCTGAGAGTTTTATCAGTTGTTCGGATTTAACAAACCCGCCTACGATACGCAGACGCAGAGAAAATATATCTTTTTCCTTCTGCTTCATTAAACCGCCGCTCTTGAGTTCTTTTATATTATATTCGGTCATATGATTGCTCCTTACGCCTCAAAATACTGCTGCATTGAAAAATATCTCTCACCCGTATCAGGCAAAACCACAACCACTCTTTTCCCTTTGCCAAGATCCTTTGCCACCTTTATAGCCGCCCAGGCTGCGGCGCCAGCTGATATGCCGACAAACAATCCTTCCAGTCTGGCTAATTGCCTCGAGGTTTTAAACGCGTCGCTATCGTTTACTTGAATTATCTCATCTATTATCTTACGATTCAGGACGTCTGGCACAAAACCCGCGCCTATACCCTGGATCTTGTGGGGTCCTTTTTCTTTCCCTGACAGAACCGCGCTCGAACTCGGTTCAACAGCCACTATTTTCACTTTAGGATTACGCTGTTTTAAGACCTCTCCCACGCCGGTAATGGTGCCCCCTGTGCCAACCCCGGCCACAAACGCGTCTATCTCCCCATCTACTGCCTCGATAATCTCCCTGGCAGTTGTTCTCCTGTGCACCTCGGGATTGGCCTTGTTCTGGAACTGCTGCGGCATAAAGCTATTAGGGATCTTTTTCAAAAGCTCACATGCTTTCTTAATGGCTCCTTGCATGCCTTCCGCACCAGAGGTAAGAATAACTTCAGCGCCGTATGATTTGAGGATATAAATCCTCTCCAGGCTCATAGTTTCTGGCATGGTAATTATACATCTGTAACCTTTGACAGCTGAAATCATAGCCAGGCCAATCCCTGTATTTCCGCTTGTTGGCTCGATAATAGTAGAGCCTTTTCTCAGCTCTCCTTTTTCCTCCGCGTCCTGTATCATGGCAAGAGCTATCCTGTCTTTAACGCTCCCGCCTGGATTAAAGGACTCTAGTTTTGCCAGTATGTCAGCCATATCCGGCGTAACGATTTTGTTAAATCTCACTATTGGGGTCTCGCCTATCAATTCCAGGATACTACCTGCCATTTTTTTATTCTTTGCCTGGTTATTGACAAAGACCTCTCCGCCACCCATATAATAGACAAATTCCAATCGGTCGTCATCCTTTAGAAATGTTTCATTATGTTTGGATTTTTCTAGAATAACGTCGTTCAACTCCACTGTAACGACCTCAGGCCTGATCTTTTTCTGCTCTAAAAGCTTAGCCACTGTAACGACATCTTTTAACTCTTCTTTTTTACCATTGATTAGAATATTCATCCTGACCTCCTTAAACTTGTAAATGTCTCATTGATTACATCTAGTGTTCTATCTATATCTTCATTACTATGCGCAGTTGACAAAAAATTTGCCTCAAACCCGGATGGTGAGAAATAAATACCTCTTTTCAATAATCCGTGGAAAAACTTTTTAAATAATCCTTTATCCTGTCCATTTTCTCCAAAAAATATGCTAAACATAGAACTGATGTAATTAGTTCTCAGTCTCATGTCATATTTTTTAGCGCTCGCCATAATCCCTTTACATAGTTTCTTTGTTTTGGTTCCAATATCTGGGTATGGATTTATTTCTTTTAGTATTTTCAAGGTCGTGATCCCGGCTGTAACCGCGACTGGATTACCTGACAATGTCCCTGCCTGATAGACGTCTCCTTCGGGCGCTAGAAGATCCATAATTTCCTTTCTTCCTCCAAAGGCGCCTACCGGCAATCCCCCGCCTATAATCTTCCCTAAACAGGTAAGATCTGGATTTATTCCAAAAAACCCTTGCGCGCCGCTGTATGAAACCCTGAATCCAGTAATGACTTCATCAAAAATAAGAATTGCGCTGTATTTATCAGCGATCCTTCTCAAGCCCTGCAAAAAACCAGCGTCTGGCAATACCACACCGCAATTCCCCATAACGGGTTCGATAATTATAGCTGCCAGATCATCTTTGAATAAATATTCTGCTTTTTCAAGTCCATCCGCGTCATTATACGGAAGGGTTATTGTATGTTTAGTAAAATCTTCGGGCACGCCGGCGCTATCCAGAAGATAATCTGCATGGCCGTGATATGAGCCATGGAATTTTATAAGCTTTTTCTTTCCTGTATATGCCCTCGCAATCCTTACCGCGCCCATCACCGCCTCTGTCCCGGAATTTGTCAATCTAACCTGCTCTATCGAAGGGACAGCTTCTGTAATAAGCCTCGCCAATTCTATTTCCATCTTAGTAGCTGCGCCAAAACTTGTGCCACTCTTTACAGCGCGGATTATGGCTTCTGTAACTTCAGGGTACGCGTGGCCTAAAATTAAAACCCCCCAGGAAAGGCAATAATCAATAAACTCTCCGCCGCATTCCCCGTAGAGCCTGGAGCCATATGCCTTTTTTACGAAAACCGGTATTCCGCCTACAGCCTTAAAAGACCTGACAGGGCTGTTTACGCCTCCCGGTATGTATTTTCTCGCTTCACTAAATAAACGTTCGTTTAAAGTGAAAGGTTTAAGGTTTAAGGTTCTATTACTTTTAACTTTTAACTTTAAACTTTTAACCATTGACACACATCCTTTGCCCAGTAT
>JAHIEN010000024.1 GCA_018901615.1 Candidatus Omnitrophota bacterium
CCTTCCTGGCCCTCATCTTCCCCTTTAAAGAAGGGAGTCTTGGCTCGTTTATTTCCTTTACAACAGTAATAAGGCACGGCAAGGGCGACTCTATTATCTCAAAGCCTTCTTCCGTCATTCTCTCTGCGCGGATTACGCTGTTCAAGCTCAATTCTTCTATCTTCTTTACATATGTTATCTGGGGGATTTCAAGATGCGCTGAAATCCCGGGCCCGACCTGGGCAGTATCTCCGTCTATGGCCTGCTTGCCGCAGATGATCAAGTCATAATCACCTATCTTGTGTATGGCTCGCGCAAGAGTATAGCTCGTGGCCCATGTATCGCTGCCCGCGAAAGCCTTGTCTGACACAAGTATTGTCTCGTCTGCCCCAAGCGATATAGCCTCGCGAAGCGCCTCGTCTGCCTGCGGAGGCCCCATGGTTATAACTGTGACCTTGCCGCCGAATTTGTCCTTCAGGCGCAGGCCCTCTTCAATGGCATACATGTCAAACGGGTTTATGATACAGGCTACACCTGCCCTTACAAGCGTATTTGTCTCAGGGTCTATCCTGACATCAGCTGTATCAGGAACCTGTTTTATGCATACAATAATATTCATACTACCCTATCTCTCCTCTTAACTTGACAATTCGCGCAATACTCGTTTTGTCAAGTTAGGCAACGCTTTCTTTTATCAGGTTTGACGCTATTACGCTGCGTTGTATCTGATTGGTGCCCTCGTATATCTGTGTGATCTTCGCGTCGCGCATGTATTTTTCTATCGGGTAATCCCTCATGTACCCGTATCCGCCAAATAACTGCACACAATCAGTCGTGACCTTCATTGCCATATCTGACGCAAAGAGTTTTGCCATGGCCGAATCCTTTGAAATCTTTTTCGCGCCAGAGTCTATCATGCGCGCAGCAGCATATATCAATGCCCTGGCCGCTTCTATCTCAGTAGCCATATCCGCCAGCATGAATTGTACTCCTTGAAAAGAAGAGACGCTCTTCCCGAACTGTTTTCTCTCTTTAGTATACGCGACTGTCAGATCCAGCGCGCCCTGCGCGATACCAAGGGCCTGAGCAGCCACGCCAGGCCTTGACTGATCAAATGTCCTCATGGCCACAATAAAACCCATGCCAGGCTTGCCAAGTATATTTTCCTTTGGCACCTTGCAGTCGGTAAAGACCAGCTCTCTTGTGGCTGAGGCGCGTATGCCCATCTTGTCTTCTTTTTTGCCAAACTCAAAACCAGGCATACCTTTTTCAACTATAAACACCGCTGCTCCGCGCGCGCCCTTTGACCTGTCAACAGACGCCACTACAGTGTAGACTTCTGCCTCGCCGCCGTTTGTGATCCATTGCTTTGTGCCGTTTAATACATAGTGATCGCCTTTTTTCTCCGCTGTAGTAGCGATCGCTCCCGCGTCGCTGCCAGCGCCCGCTTCTGTAAGAGCGAAGGCGGCAAGCCTTTTGCCTTTTGCTATATCAGGGAGATATTTTTGTTTCTGCTCGTCTGTGCCGAATAAAATTATAGGAAATGTTCCCAGGGCAGTCGCTGCCAGCGCAAGAGAAATCCCCCCGCATGCCTTGGATAGTTCCTCTGTGGCCAGCACAAGCTCCATTACCCCTCCGCCAATGCCTCCGTATTTTTCCTCAATGTAAATACCGCAAAGGTCGCTGTCAGCGAGGACCTTTACAATGTCCCACGGGAACTTTCCTTCCACATCATACTCAGCCGCCACAGGCCTTATCTTTTCCCTGGCAATCTGCCTAGCGAGGTCGCGAATCATTATCTGTTCTTCTGTCAATAAGTAATCCATTCCATCCTCCTTATTTTACCTTATACCTTAATACCCTGGGGGTTTCATCTCTGATTATTTCCACGTTTACCATCTTTATACTGGGTTCGGATTTAATTTTCATATACGCCCTATATATTCCAAAGAGGCTGTTGACCCGCTGGCCATTGATGCTCCTTATTAAATCGCCCTGCCTTATTCCTGCCCTTTCCACGATCTTTCCAACCGCCAGATTCTGGACAAGGAAACCGTCTTTATTGACGATCGCATCTCCTAATTCAGAATTGAACCTTAAGCTCGGGCCTTCTCCAAACCTGTAACGGGGTGAAACCCCTCTGATAACTGAAAAGAGCGACCTGCCTATATTGCTTAACGCCATATCCGCCTTTTCCGCATTGACTGCCCAGGCGTCAGGTCCTATTTTCTCCACCTCTATCTGTTCAAAAATACTGGCCTTTATCTTTTCAGAGTTTTCCGACTGGACATTAGGCGCCTCAAATAATTTTTTTTCTTGTTCAGTCAGGTCTTGCGGCAGGTAGCTCTTATCGTAATCTTTTTCCACGACAATTTTTTCCCGCTCCATACTCCTGACTGTAAAGTCTTCTATCTGTCCTTTTTTTGCGCCAGGAGTATCATTGTACCTGTACTCGATAACACCTGACGCGACTGCCTTTTCAAAAATTAGATCAGGGCCCTCCAGCGGTATTCTCTCGCCAGGCCTTATTGTAAAAACTTTTTTTGAACCGACTTCTTTCAATTCAAGTAAATCTCTTTTTATGTCCTGTATCCTAAGGCAATGGGATATCTTAACCTCGGAACAAAAGATATCACCCTTGATGTACAGTTTTTTCGCACCGCGAGCAGTCTTTACTATTGCATACCATAATTCATCCTGCTCTACTACGGTTCCTACCACACTGGAACCCTTACCTTCCGCATCTTCTGCCACGGCATGGGTAGAGGTAAATATGAAAAAGAAAACGCCTATTACAAATATTTTATCTATAGAAGGCATATTGTTTAAATTATATTCAATAATTCTCCTGCGTCAAGTAAAATTCAACCTCAACTTACGGAACGCAGTGAATGTAAAATGATATTATTACTCGTACCTCACCGTTACATAAAACTCTGCTTCATCTTTATTCAGGTCTCTTGGTAATGGCGGAAACGGCATTGCCTCTTTAACCGCAGCGACAGCGGCCC
>JAHIEN010000025.1 GCA_018901615.1 Candidatus Omnitrophota bacterium
AATTTGCTTAACTTGACATTTCGCGCATTAGATCATGACAAAATTTGAGATCTTATTCGGAATAAAGGAAACTGAGATTAAAAAGACCTGCGTGCTGCTGCCGCTTCTGGCAAAGGATATGCTCAGCAATCTGGGCATAAAAAAGCTATCCAGGGGAAAACTATATAGCTCTGGCCAGGCTCAAGATCTTACTGTAATAGTCACAGGTATTGGAGCAGGCCTGGCGGGAGACGCTGTATTATATCTGGAAGAAACCGCATGCCAGGATATTATTCTCTTTGGCTCATGCGGGCTCGTAGAACCAAAAAGGGATCTGGGGATAGGCTCTCTTGTCTCTCCTCTTCTAAGCTATTCTCTTGAAAGTTTTTCAGGCATGCTGCTGGATAAAACAAAAGACTGGAAGGCGTTTCCTCCTGATAAAGGGTTTATGGAAAGATTTCTAAATGCCGCCGGCGAGAACGAGATACAAAAGGTAAGATGCGCCACCCTGGGATCTTTAAAATTAGAAGAAGGCAGCGTGGATCTATTTAGAGAAAAGGATATAGACGTGGTAGACATGGAATGCTCCAGCGTCTTTTCAGCCTCTCGGCATATCAAGAAAAAGGTCATGGCCTTATTTTATATCACGGACATCATAAACAAAAAACCCTTCTATATCAAGTTAGGTATCGAGGATAGGTTAAGGCTTTCTTCCTCTATAAAAACAGCCGCGCGCGCCATATGCAAGTCTACAAAAAACAGTCTGACCTCCTGAAAAAAACAGAGTCCCTTATCGATTCCAGGTTTCCCGGATTCGGAATAAATAAAAAACAGGAGACTGTAAGGCTTGTTTACGAGATATCAAAAAAAGAATCTACCTCCCCCGAGAATGTTATAAAAGACATTGCCTTGTTTGATTTTGAAAAAATCAAACAGCATCTTTTGAAAAAAAGATACCCACACGCTTATTTACATAACTATTTATCAAGGCCTTATCTTCCAAAAATAGCCCTGGATAAAGGTTCGGTCCTGGAGATCAAAAAAACAAGGTTCTATCCGAAAAAAATATTCATAGAAAAATCCGCCTGGCGCTCTACCCTGGCTGATAGATTCAGAAAATCATTCCCAAAGGCTGAACATTCAGAAATAAAATCCTTTAAAGATTACCTGAAGATACACAGGAATTCCTCGCTAAAGGATTATAACAACAGGCGAGAGACTGCGTTTATCACTTACGAAAACCATGACTTTTTTAAAAGGTGCCCATGCACGAAAAAAGCCGTGGGGTGCGGATACAATATCTTTAATCTGAGTTTCGGGTGCATCTTTGAATGTACCTACTGTTATCTACAGGAATATACAAATAGCCCTGGTATTATTTTTCCTTCTAACCTGGACAGGTTTTTTAATATTTTCAGTTCTCATAAAAGACCTGGCATGCGCATAGGCACAGGTGAATTTTCAGACTCCCTTATGCTGGACGATATCACTGAATATTCCAAGCCAATCGTGGATTTTTTCAGGAAACATAACGATATCAGATTCGAGTTTAAAACCAAAAGCGATAACATAAAAAATCTCCTGAACGTGCCTCATGCGGGCAATATCGTTATCTCCTGGTCACTCAATCCGCAAAAAATAATAGACAAGAATGAGTTTCTAACAGCACCTTTGAACAAGCGCCTGAAATCAGCAAGTGAGTGCATAAAGGCCGGCTATAAGGCAGCGTTTCATTTTGATCCTGTAATATACTTTAATGGCTGGCGGAGAGAATATAAAAAAGTCGTAGACCTGCTTTTTGAATCTGTCAGGCCAGAAGACATTGCCTGGATAAGCATAGGCACATTACGTTTTAATCCAAAGGTAAAACAGGTGATAGAATCGCGTTTCCCGGGAAATAGGATCCTGGATGGCGAACTCCTGCGCGGATTTGATAATAAATTGAGGTATCTTTGCGTTATAAGGCGCGACATCTACAAATATATGCTCGGGCTCCTGTCCAGGCATTCTAAAAAAATACCTGCCTATCTCTGCATGGAAGATATTTCAATGTGGCGGGAAATGAATCTACGTCCTGTCGCTATATTATAAAACTCTACAACTTATGTCCTCACTTATCTTCCAGCTTCTTTAATATGATCTTTTTATTAGTATTATCTATCTGAAAATTAAACTTATTCAAAAACGACATGCCCAGCACGCCGTCTCCCATATCATCCTCTGAATCCAGCAATACCGACCCGATAACGCTCTCTGCCTCAGCGCCTTCCACGCTCAGAGTATCCAGCAATATAAGCCTGGCGTCTACTTTTCTGCCATCTCCTACTTGAAGTTTTATAATACTGCCTTCTCTGAGCTTGGTTTCTTTTTTTATCTTATCCACAACACTCTTGGATAATAAGACAAGGGTCGCGCCTGTGTCCAATAAAAGCTCGGCCTTTACTTTTTTATTCAATAACACGCTCACCATGATACGGTCATCCGCCTCTGAAAAACCCGCTTTTTTTGGAGCGAGCCTTTTTTTGCGCTCTACCTGCTTGCGCTCCTCTTCTTTTTTCTTCCACTTCTCTTGTTCAATTTCTCTATCCTTTGCCCATTTTTCCCGTATCCTGGCGCGTTCCTCTAGCGTAGATCTATAGATATCCTTTATTTCTGAAACCCTGAATTTTACAGTCCCAAAGCCGACATCCAAAGAAACACTGTCTTCTTTTTCCTTACCTATGATCCCTTCTATGCTGCGTCCGTTCCTAAGATATATAATGTCCGGCCTGGCTTCTGTAACAAAAACAACTATCAGGACACAGGCAATAATAAAAAACGCGCTATTTAGTATCCTGGTATTAGCCTTCTTCATACAAATAGGATATCACGAAGACTGGAAAAATGGGAATTTTTTTTGGTTTGCGTTTAATTTTCTGGCATGTTAACATAGTAGAAACAAACCGTAAGTGAGGACATGTTTTACGTCAATCAAAGATTGACGTAAAACATAAGTCCGAACTTATCCCGAGTCGCCATGATTCTGGATAATATGCGACGAGGGATTATCATATAAAACATTACCCCTCGCAACTTGATGAAAGAATAGGGTTGTTCGGGGTTAATTCGCACAGCGACTTATGTTCGCTCATTTCATTCGCTCCATAAGTTCGCGTGCTCATTAAAGGAGATTGCCATGGAAAATCTAAGATTGGATACCCTGAGACAGGATATCAGAAAAATCCTGGAGCCATATTTACTGAAACTCCTGGAGCTTCATAAGGATAATATAGTATCTATAGTATTATACGGCAGCGCCACTGGCAAATTTTACGTTCCAAAGCAATCAGATATAAATTTGATGGTTGTGTTGAATAGCTTGCGATTTAAAGAGCTGCGCTCATCCTTGAGGCTCGTAGATCAGGGCATAAGAAAAAAGATAACAGCCCCTTTGCTCCTCTCTCTTGAGCATATAGAAACATCCAAGGACGTCTTTCCAATAGAGTTTCTGGAAATAAAGGAAAACAATGTCCTCCTCTTTGGTAAAGACCTGTTCAGGGAGATGGCTGTAGACCTGAAGTATATCAGATTATTCTGTGAACGCGAGATCAAGGGCAAGCTGATACGGCTGCGTGAGGCATATCTGGAAGTAGGGCTTAAGAGAAAAGGCATGGAGGCCTTGCTGAAAGAATCCTTGAATTCTCTGATACCTATATTCAGGGCCCTTATCAGGCTCAAGGGGCAACAGCCTGATGTGGACAAATTCAATGTCCTCGATACTGTGAGCGAGCTGTACGGCCTGGATAAAAATATCCTCTCCGCCATCCTTAAGGACAAGATGAACGATGAAAAAATAGCAGGTCAGGCCATCGAGGTATTCTTTGAGAAATATCTCGATGAAATAAAAAAACTTGCCCTGACAGTTGATAAATTATGAAAAATAAGTCATTCTGCCTGATTACTTGTATTGCTTTATCGTTTATCCTTTTTGCGCGGCCCGGGATCTGCCAGACAGAAAATCTCCCGGATTATACCGGCTATGTAAATGATTACGCCAATATCCTATCCTATGAAACAAAATCCACGCTATCCGCGCTCATGAACAACCTTGAGCAAAAAACCACTGCCCAGGTAGCAATCGTAACAATTGACACAACAAAGCCCCTTGATATAGAAACCTATGCCGTAGAGCTGTTCGAAAAGTGGGGTATTGGCCAGAAAGGAAAAGATAACGGCGTCCTCCTTGTTATTGCAATGAAAGACAAGACCATGCGCATAGAAGTAGGGTACGGCTTGGAAGGCGCTATACCTGACGCGCTCGCGAAAATCATAATAGAAGACTATATTGTCCCCTCTTTTAAAAATAGCGATTTTAACACCGGTATTCTAAAAGGCGCGGTAGGTATTGCCAAACTGGTTGCCAAGGAATATAATATAGAGTTGAATGAACTGGGTGAATTGCCTGTTAACGTACCTTTGCCAGAGGAACCGTCACCTCTTGAATCTTTCATCAATTTCATTTTTACACTTGTCATTATCATACTTTTTATAAGTCTGAGGATGGGGTTTTTCTGGTGGTGGTTCCTGATCCCCGGCTCTTACAGGAGACGCGGGGGTTACTGGCACGGTGGAGGATATAGAGGAAATTCAGGCGGGTTTGGAGGAGGATTCGGAGGTTTTGGCGGAGGCCTTTCAGGAGGAGGAGGCGCGTCGGGAGGATGGTAGCATCTAAAATGACAAAGGGGGAATGGGTATGAAAAGAATATGGATCGTATTACTGGTTATTTTAGGAGCAGCGGTTATTTTTGGCGGGTGGTTTATAAAGGGTCTCAATACACCCGTGCTTTTAGACGAACAGGCAAACAACTCCTGGGCGCAGGTGGAAAATCAACTCCAGAGAAGAAATGACCTGATACCTAACCTTGTATCCACTGTAAGAGGTTACATGGAGCATGAAAGGGCTACTTTTGAAAAGATAACCGAACTCAGGAGCCAATGGGGGCGCGCGGCATCTACCCAGGAAAAGATCGAATCAGCCAATCAGATCACCAATGCGCTTTCGCGGCTGCTTCTCGTGGCGGAAAACTATCCAGAGCTAAAAGCTAACCAGAACTTCCTGAGCCTGCAGGCGCAGCTGGAAGGCACTGAAAACAGGATCGCTGTGGAGAGGATGCGGTATAATAACGCGGTAAAGACATTTAATTCATACCGCCGCACTATCTTCGGTGGATTTTTCTGCGGCCTGCGTGGATTGAATGAGCCAAGGGTTTATTTTGAGGTTTCAGAAGCCGTGAAAGAAGTGCCGAAAGTGGAGTTTTAATGAAAAAGGTCCTTCTCGTAAATCCCTGGATATACGATTTCGCGGCGCATGACTTTGGCATGAAACCCGTAGGGCTTCTTCGCATTGCGGAGCTTCTGCGCAGGCACGGCCATAAGGTCTATTACCTGGATTGCCTTGACAATTGCTCAAGGAGTAAGGACGAATTCGGGTTTTCAAAGATAAGAAAAGAGAAAGCGGAAAAACCATCAATACTGAAAGAGATAAGCAGGCCTTATTTTAAATACGGCATTTCTATTCTGGAATTCTCTTCGCGGCTTAAGGAAATTCCTCGTGTCGATCAGATCCTCGTGACCTCCGGCATGACATACTGGTATCCCGGGGTCCAATTGACCATAAAACTATTACGAGAGCGTTTCAAGGACACCCCTGTATTGCTCGGCGGAATATACGCGGCTCTCTGCCGCGAGCATGCCTCGAGGACCAGCGGAGCTAACATTATCTGGAAAGGCGACTATGTCAAGAAAGCCCAATTTTTAGAAAAGGACTTTTATCCAGCGTACGAATTATTAAAGAATAGAGAGGTCCTTCCTCTACAGCTCACGCGGGGCTGCCCTTTCAGGTGCAGTTACTGCGCATCCAGGATATTGAACCATGGTTTTATACTGAAAGATCCTGTCAGCGTGTTCGAGGAGGTCATGTATTACGAAAAAACTTTTGGCACAAAAAACTTTGTGTTTTACGATGACGCCCTTATCTACCGCAGCGCGGAAGGTATAAAGAAATTCCTTAGGATGGTGCTGGCCTCCGGCAAAGAATTTACATTTCATACGCCTAATGGCTTGCACGCGAAATATATAGACGAGGAACTCGCGGAATTGTTTAAAAAATCAAACTTCAGAAACATCAGGCTGTCCCTTGAAACCTCTGACGAAGATCTACAGGACTTTACGGGAGGCAAGGTGACAAATAATGACATCAAGATAGCGCTGAGAAACCTGAAAGAGGCCGGGTTCAATAAACAGGACCTTGGCGTTTATATACTGATCGGGGCCATGTGGTTAGATATAGAAAAGACCTTGAAAGATATCCTGTTTGTAAATTCACTCGGCGCAAAGGCAATGCTAGCTTCTTATTCGCCTATACCAGGCACAAGGGATTACAGGATGCTTATAAAAAGCAGGATATTAAATAATGGCACGGATCCCCTGTGGCACAATAAAACAATATTTCCAGAACTTCTGGAACCAGAATACAGTAAAGACATACAAAAAATCAGGCGCATGACAGCGAACTTAAATAAACACAACTAATGGAGAACGACTATGGAGTTTTTTGATGTAATAAAAAATAGAAAAAGCGTCAGGGAATACTCTGATAAAAAAATCGATAGGGGACTTATTGAGAAGATAATAGACGCGGGGCGCATGGCCGCAACCGCGAGGAATGAACAGCCTTGGGAATTTATAGCCACGTCTGATAAAGAGGCCATGAAAAAAATATGCTCTATGTGCCCGAACGGGCCTTTTATTAAAGACGCCTCGTATCTCCTGGCTGTATTTTCAAAAGACACAAAGTATTATCTGGAAGATTGTTCAGCGGCGACGCAGAATATATTGCTTGCCATAGAAGCGCTTGGTCTTGGGGGCTGCTGGATAGCCGGCGATAAAAAAGATTACGCGGAAACTGTTGGAAATATTTTAAACGCGCCCGAAGGTCACAGGCTAGTGAGCATGATCTCCGTAGGATACCCTAAAAAACTACAGGGGCCAAAGGCAAAAAGGCCTTTAAAAGAAGTGTTGCACTGGGAGAAATGGTAAGGTCATGAATAACACTCTCTGGAAGTTTTTAGACGACACAGGGACATTTGTCGCAAAGAACCCGCACAGGCTGAGCAGGTTAATCTTCCCGCTCGCGAACGAAAAAGGCATACTATCCTCTATAAGCCCTACCCTGCACGGGGATATAAAGATAGACCAGCATACATTCCTTACTACGCCCGCCTCAACAGAAGACCTTCATGACTCAAGATACAACAGGAATTTCTGGGTATACCCTAATGGCCAAGACGCATGGTCAGCTGCTTCAGGCAAAGTGGATGAATCCCTGGTTGAAGCAGGCATGCTCTGGCATAAATCAATACGCATAAATAAAAAAATAGGCCTCAAGGTGGAATTCGTCAACTTTGTCCCTGTAACAAATGAACCTGTTGAAATAATGACCATAGAATTGACCAATATCTCAAATAAGACTCTAAAGATCACACCCACTGCCGCTATACCAGTATATGGCCGCTCCGCGGACCGGCTGCGCGACCACAGGCACGTAAGTTCGCTTCTTAACCGCGTAAAGCTGAACAGATATGGGGTAATAGCGCGCCCTACCATGAGCTTTGACGAGCGCGGCCACAAGATAAACTCGACATCGTATTTCGTCCTGGGCTATGACTCCTTTGGCAAACCTCCCCTCGGCTCCTTTCCCACACTTCTGGAATATTCAGGCGAAGGCGGAAACCTTGACAGGCCGGAATCCGTGCTAAAAAATATCCCTCCAGGAAAAAATTCAGGACTTACAAGCAAAGGCAAGGAAACTATAGGCGCCCTGAGATTTAAAACTATACATCTACCTCCGTGTAAATCTGTAAAATATACGATATTGATGGGCATAACCAAAAAAGAAAAACCTGAGACGATCTTCAGGCGCTTTAATTCCCATAAAAAAATAGGCCGCGCTCTTTCTTTAAACAAAAAACTCTGGGCCGCAGAAATCAGCGCCATGAAACTCTCTACTTGTGACAAGAATTTTGACAGGTGGGCCAGGTGGGTAACACTTCAGCCGGTCTTGCGTAAAATATTCGGCTGTTCTTTTCTTCCTGACTTTGACTATGGCCGCGGGGGAAGGGGTTGGCGTGACCTCTGGCAGGATCTATTAACACTTTTACTGATAAATCCGCAAGAAGCAAAAAAAACTCTTATCAACAATTTCGGAGGTGTGCGGCTTGACGGTTCAAACGCGACCATAATAGGTAAAAATCCTGGTGAATTCATCCCTGACAGGAACAACATATCCCGCGTCTGGATGGACCACGGTGTATGGCCGTTTAAGACAGTCCATCTTTATATAAACCAGACAGGTGACGTTGGTATACTTTTTAAAAAGGCGCCATATTTTGAAGCTAAGAAAATAGGCACAGTCCTCAACCACATATTGCTTGAACACAAAAGGCCATTTACTAAAATAGGCGGCCATGGCAATTTCCTTTTAGAAGGCGGTGACTGGAACGATGGCCTTGATATGGCAAAGGAAAAAGGCGAAAGCGTCGCGTTTACCGCAGGCTATGCCGGCAACTTAATGGAACTGGCTCAATTGCTTGAAAAGATAAATTACAAAAAAGAAGTCGCTAAAGAACTGCGGCGCAAGGCAAACCGTATAAAAGAACGTATACGTAAAAAAGAATGGATAACCCTAAAATCAGGTTATAGTTTTTTCAATGGTTACTATGACAATAAAGGCAGGCGCGTCGAAGGTGACCATAAAAATGGCGTGCGCATGACTCTTACAGGACAAGTCTTCCCTATCATGAGCGGCGTAGCTACTGAAGAACAGGCCAGAGAAGCCTATAAAAGCGCTAAAAAATACCTGTGGGATAAGGATCTACGAGGGTTTAGGCTCAATACTGATTTCAAAGAAATATATCCTGAATTGGGAAGGGCGTTCAGTTTTGCGTACGGAGAAAAAGAAAACGGCGGGTTCTTCAGCCACATGAATATATTGTTCGCTAATGCCCTTTATAAAAGAGGGCTGGTCAGGGAAGGTTACGAGGTCATGGATTCCATATATAACATGTGCGTGAACACAGAATCAAGCAAGATCTATCCAGGATTACCTGAATATTTTAATTCTGACGGTCGAGGTATGTATCACTATCTTACGGGCTCGGCAAGCTGGTTTGTATTGACCTTACTAACACAGGTCTTTGGCATACGAGGAGACATGGGAGATCTGGTAATAGAGCCAAAACTTGTGGAGGAGCAATTTGAAAAATCCAAGGGTATCTCGATAGAAACGCATTTTGCCGGGAAAAAGATAAAGGTTAATTACACCAATCCTGATAAACTTGATTACGGAAAATACAGCGTCAGAAAACTAGACATCAATGGCGTGACTGTAACTGGAGCTCCTATTAAGAGAAAACTCTTCCTGAGCCTCGCATCAAAAACCCAGACAAACACTATAAACGTATTGCTGGATAAATGACCCCGCACCTTTATGATTTATGACGCGTTTCAGAAAAAGGCCATTGATTACATAAAGGCAGGGCATTCGGTCATTGTGTCAGCCCCTACTGGCGCCGGCAAGACTGTAATAGCCGAGTATGTTATTAATGACTGTCTTCAGAAGGGCACAAAGGTAATCTATACCGCTCCTATAAAGGCCCTTTCAAACCAGAAATTCAGGGACTTTCACCAGGGGTTTCCTGACAAGATAGGCATCCTTACAGGAGACGTAAGCATAAACCCTGACGCGCCTGTCCTTATCATGACAACTGAGATATTCCGCAATAAAGTGCTTGAGGAAAGCTCAAACCTCGGAAATTATTCCTGGATAATATTTGATGAGGTCCATTATCTTGATGACTACGAGCGCGGCACTGTGTGGGAAGAATCCCTTATATTCCTGCCGCACCATATGAAAATGCTGGCCCTGTCAGCCACAATACCAAATATAGACGAGATGTCTTCGTGGCTCCAGTCCATACACAAGATACCTCTCAAGATAGTCAAGGAGAACTCAAGGCCAGTACCTCTCCATTTCTTCTACCAGATACACGGCGAAATCGTGGATAACCTCCGCAAGGTCAGCTCCAGGGCATACAGACAACAGCATCTTAGGTATCACGGAAAACCAAACAGGCCTGATTCGCTTATAAAGCACCTGTCGGAAACAGACAAACTCCCCTGCATATATTTTGTCTTTGGCAGAAAAAGGGCAGAATACCTGGCAGAAGAAATCATAAGATTTGATTTTTTAAATCAGGAGGAAAAAGCTGAAATAATAGCTCTATTTAATGGACTATGCGAAAAATTCGACCTCGTAAATGATAAAAGCGCTCAGCTTATGCTACCTTTGATTAAAAATGGTATTGCGTATCACCACGCGGGCATGCTGCCTACCTTAAAAGAAGTCGTGGAGCGCCTCTTTACAAGCAGGCTCATAAAAGTCATATTTACAACCGAGACATTCGCGCTGGGCATAAACATGCCTGCCCGGTCGGTCATATTTGACGAGCTCAGGAAATTTTACGGAAAATCCTTCGCGACGCTCAAGACACGTGATTTCTTCCAGATGGCAGGCCGCGCAGGCCGCCGCGGCATAGATACAGAAGGTTTTGTGTATAGCCGGGTAAATCCCCGCTGGATTTCTTTTCCAGAACTTCACAGGGTCATATATGGTACACCGGAACCTGTAAAGAGCAGGTTTAACGCCTCCTATGCCACGATATTAAATCTCTACGAACGCTACAGAGAAAAACTATACGACATATACCCTCTCTCTTTTCACTACCACCAGGCAAAGGCAAGATTCAGGAAAAAGGCTGTTGAACTCATGCGCAATAAGGTAAAGATATTAAAGGAGCTGGGTTATATCAGAAAAAATGAGCTTACTCAAAAAGGATATTTCGCGGCCAAGATATACGGGTATGAACTCTCTCTTTCAGAGTTATACGAACAGGGCGTACTTGAAAAACTCAGCGAATTAGAGCTGGGCATACTATGCGTGGCATTAGTATTTGAACCCAGAAAAATCATTGCCTTACCAAAAATCACAAGCGGTGCCAGGTCTTTACAGCATATAACAAACAATATCGTAAGCCGCGTCAATAAGATAGAAGAAGGCTTTGGAATAAAACCGCTAAGCAAGGCCTACCACTATCACCTTGCCCTGTGCCTTGAGGCATGGATCAAGAAAGAAGAATTTGACAGGCTCTTGCGCTATACAGATGCGGACGAAGGCGAGATAATAAGGAACTTCAGGATGGCGGTTCAGATACTGCGTGAACTCCTTGACACACCTGCCTCAGCAGAATTTAAAAATAAAGCAAGAAATGTAATGCATCTCATAAACAGGGATATAATCGACGCGGAAAAACAGTTACGCGGCTAGACTACCCTTCTCCTCTCAGCCAGGAGGACTATATTCTTTAGCTCATCTTCATTCCTGGCCTCAAACCACTTTTCATCAAAACCAGGAGCCTCTGTTATCTGGGCGATGGCCGCGAGGACCTTGAGGTGCAGATTGCGCTCGTCTGAGGAGCCCGCGAGGATAAATATAATATGGGCTAGTTTATCATCCGGGAAAATTATGCCCGAACGCGCCCTGGCCAGGATGATCTTGAAGACCTTTTCGCCTTTAACCACTATATGAGGGATGGCCAGGCCTTTTCTCAAAAGAGTACTGGATTCCTCTTCTCTTTCCGCGAGCTTCATAAAAATCCCGTCAGCATCCTGACCTGTTTCAGTTCCCATGATCCTTGACATATCCTTAAAAAAATCTCTCCATCTCATAGGCTGCTCTATGTCTACTACCTGGCTTTCCTGCACCATCTTATGAAACCTGTCTTCTGTCATCTTGTCTCTCTGCATTACTATGTCTTTGAGTTCCGTGAGGAGGTTATCCGAGGTAAGCTCTTTATCTTTCGCCACTAGTTTCTCCAAAGCGTAAATAAGCGCTGAGTCTTGGCTTGAGCGTTTCTGTCCGTAGAATTTATACCATGCGAATCCCAGCATAATAAACAGCATTGTAAGGAATATTATTAATGTGCCCATCTCGATAAGAAGAAAAATGCTCCCTATTATGCCAAAGACCTGCATATATGGATATAGAGGAGATCGAAATTTAGGTCTATAACTCAAGATCTTGCTCTCTCTGAACAGGATTACCGTAAGATTGGCAAATAAGAACAGGAGTATCAATATGCTGGATGCGACTTTTACAAGCAATTCCAACTTTAAAAACAACAGCGCAAAAACCATAAAAGCGCCAGTGCACAGGATTGCCATATACGGCATCTTTGAATAGGCGCTTATCTTCTGGAAATATCCAGGCAGCAACTTGTCCCTGCTCATGCCAAGTGGATATCTGGAAGCTGTCATTATGGCTGAATTTGCGGTTGATACAAATGCCAGAAAGGCCGCGATACCTATCGCAATGGTCAGGATATTTCCGCCAAAGGCAGACGCGCCGTCAGATATCGGCAAAAGAGTTTTCTTAAGGGATTCTGGCTCCGAAACACCTACTGTCACCATAATAACTAAACCATATAAAATAGAGGTAACTAAGAGGGAAAGAATCATGCCGAGGGGCAGATTCCTGCCAGGGTCTTTAGTCTCTTCCGCGAGTGCAGCCACTTTCACAAGCCCTCCGTAAGAGATAAAGACAAAACTCGCAGTGGAAAAAACAGACCCAAGGCCATTAGAGAAAAATGGCTGGAAACGCACGGGATCTATGGCCCTAAAACCTAACGCCACATAAACCAGGAGAATACCCAAAAGCCCCAGCACTAAAAGAATTTGAAAGCTGACAGCCTCTTTTATGCCCACTAGATTAAGTACGATAAAAAACAAACAGCAGATGACAGCTATTGCATTCAACGGCAGGTTTGTTACCAGGCTGAGATAAGCGCCCATCCCCACCAGGGCAAATGCGCCTTTAAGGCTGAGAGAAAACCACGTGCTGAAGCCCGCTATCGTGCCGAGGAGCGGGCCAAAACCCCTCATTATATAAAAATAATCCCCACCTGCCTTTGGCATCGCGGTTGTAAGCTCAGACATGCTTAAAAGCGTTGGAATGCAGAATACACCGGCAAGTATATAAGAAATAATAACAGCCGGCCCTGCCTTCGCGAACGCAAAGCCCGGTAAGATAAAAAGCCCGGAGCTTATCATCGCGCCTGTCGCGACACAGAATATATCCAATAAGTTAAGTTCTTTTTTAAGCGCGCTTTTCATAGAGACCTGGATTTACCTTTTTTTCCTTAAAATAATACGTGCTATCTTTTCTTCAACTTTAGGATGAAGAAGGACTATCAATAGCCCGCCTATTATATTGCCGATAGTCACTGGTATCAGATTGCTGAACATATTGAAAAAACCTGATATCATCTCGCCTTTTGCCATAAGCGCTACTGGCAGGAAATACATATTGGCTACAGAATGCTCGTAACCGGAAGCCACAAAGGCCATTATAGGGAAATATATGCCTAGTATCTTGCCTTCGACAGTCCTTGCCGCAATAGACATTATAACAGCCAGGCAAACCAGCATATTACAGAGAATCCCGCGGCACAATGCCTCTGTAAAACTCAATTGCATCTTTGATTCAGAGATCTTTGCGGCAATGGCCCCAATCGGACTAAGGTTACCAGCTCCCCCCAGTAAACCTGATTTAAAAACAAGCCATGCTATGATCATGGCGCCCAATAAATTCCCGAGATAGACAACCAGCCAGCTGCGCAGGACCTTATGTAAAAGAATATTTCTTATAGATAAGGCCTATGGTCATAAGGATATTGCCGGTGAAGAGTTCTGACCCCAGTATAAGGACCAGCATCAGCCCTACGCTGAAGACACTCCCCGCCAGGAATCTGGCGAATCCAGCATCGAGCGTCCCGCCGCTTAAAACCGCTGTAGCCACGCTGGCGCCAAAGGCAATATAAATCCCTGCCAGGACCCCGAAAATGAACAACTCAAAGACGGTCTCGTTGGCTTTTTTCTCTCCTATACTGCTTATATCTTTCGATATCTCAAAAGGGGTAAGAAAAAGATTATTCATTTTTCTTCTTTCCGGTTTTTGAAACCAATTCCTTGATTGCCTCCCCGATACGTGAAAATTCTTTGCGCTCAAGCCATTCCTTTTTAAATATACTTCCGCCAAAAGCTACCGCGGACGCGCCTGACTCAAAAAATGAGTCAATGTTTTCTGAAGTTACGCCGCCGCAGGCAAGGAGTTTTATCTCTTTGAACGGCCCTTTTATCTCCTTAAAATAACCCGGGCCGAAGAATTTAGCTGGAAATACCTTGACCATTGTAGCGCCTGAGCGCCAGGCATTATATATCTCCTGAGGCGTCAGGGCCCCGGGAAATACCGGGATGGATTTTTTTACGCAATAATCCACAATATCCCTGATGAGCGTGGGCATGACAATAAAGCTAGCGCCTTTATCGAGCGCAAGCTTCAGAGAATCCATCGTAAGGACAGTGCCTGCTCCTATTGTAAGGCGTTTTTTAGATATCTTGGCTGCGCGGAATAGTGTCGCAGCCGCCCCGGGGGTATTTAACGCAAACTCTATGGTCTTGAGTCCGGAAGAGACGATTGTCTCAATAAGAGGGTCTATTATTTCAGGATTTACATCCCTTAGGATACCCATTACGGGAAGTTTATTGAAACCCAGCAGGTCCATAAGAATATTAATCTAAACCTGTATTCGTGATGCTTTCGTAAAATTCCCTGTAGTCTTCTTTTTTGCTGCTTTTACGAAGCGCCATGGCTGCCCGCGGATGCTCGTTCATCATGCCCGCTATGGCATAGGGTATTATGTAACCCCATTCGATTTTTTCCCTGAGAGGGATGAACTCTTTTGATATAAGATCGAGCACAGGCCTGATGTCGAATTTTGGATTCTTCAGGAACCCTATCAACAATTCCAGCGGGCAATTTCCCGCCGCCCTTCCTATGCCGTATACCGTACCGTCCAGATAATTGGCGTCGTGTATAATAGCCTCTATGGTGTTGCCGAACGCGAGCTGTTGATGATTGTGCCCATGAAACCCTATTTCTTTTGTCTTCAATATTTTTTTGCAGAGTTTTATCAAATGCTCCACCGGCTCCTGATATAACGCGCCAAAACTATCCACGATATAGACTGCATTCACCTTGCATTCTTTTTCTATCTGGTCAAGCGCCTCATCCAGTTCAGGCCCCATGTCTTTGGAAATAGCCATGATATTAATGGTAGTCTCGTAACCTTTGTCCGCGAAATGATTCGCCATGAATATCGCCTTGTCTATATCCTTCACATAACTCGCGGTCCTTATCATATCAACAGGGCTCTCTGACGCGGGCTTTACATCATCTATATTTACTCGCCCTACATCCACCATGACAGAGATCCTGGTCCTTGATTCTACGCCATCTATGATCTTCTTTATTTCATCATCATCGCAGAATTTCCAGTGACCGTATTCTTTTGTGGAAAAAAACTCTTTTGAATTCTTATACCCGATCTCCATGTAATCCACGCCGGACGCTGATATCGCTTTATATACCTCGCGCACAAAACGGCTGTCAAAATCATGGTTATTTATAAGGCCGCCATCGCGGATGGTGCAGTCCAGCACTTTTATCTTTTCTCTATACATCTATCCTCCCTGACGCCTCAGGCCATTTTGTCTATAGCTTCCTGTATAAAAGGCAGTATAGCTGTTATCTCTTCCTTGGTCAGCCTTCCAAGCTTTGTAAACCTGAGTTCGCCCTCCATGTTCCTGTTTTCCCTTGTAATCTGCAGTTTTTTCGGACCGTTATTGTACGAATAAACGCTCACTGTTATGCGGCCTGAATCAGTCTCATTCGACTTTGAAAACAAATTTACATCCAAACTGCTGTCATACGGCATATTCCCCTCCTCTTTTTATGACTATTACAATTAAGTATCAGATTCATATTGTACTGCTAAATAAATATTTATGCAATTATTATTCTTTAAGAGCACTTCCATACAATAACTCAGGGTAGGTATTTTTTTACCGCGGCCAGCAGGGCCTCTGTGTTAAACGGCTTGGTGATATAATCTTTTGCGCCCAGAGAACTTGCCTCAGAGACAGCTTCCTTGTCATCTTTTGCCGTAAGCATGACTACCGGGATATCTTTAGTCTCAGGTTTTTCTTTTAATCTACGCAGGGCCTCCAGGCCGTGCATCTTCGGCATCATGACATCCAATAAGATCAACTCTGGCTTTTCGCTCTCTGCCTTATCCAGGGCCTCCTGTCCGTTCTCTGCGCGTATTACCTCATAGCCATCTGCTGCCAGCCTGACCTGCACGATCTTGGCAAGCTCAGGCTCGTCATCCACTATCAACACCCTTCTGGACATAACCTACCTCCTAATCTCATGCCTTTATTATATATATAATAATACTTATTTTACATTCAGGCAATGCTTAAATGTAAAATTAAACAAAAATAAATTCACAAAAATAAATTCATTTGAATTAACTCGTAAAATAATATAAACTATCCCTGTGAGAGGGTTTCGTATTATAATTCTTTATCTATTAGCAGGCGGCATGTTCATCCTGGCCATATACACTGCATCAGCCTATGAACTTCCCAAATGGTTTCCTTTCAATAAAAAGAATTCCATCCAGGAGTGGCAGGAAAAGATATTCAAAAATAAGGTGATATATACTATTGAAGGCGGCGATGAAAACAGTTATCTACAGGCCAGAAGTGACAAGGCCTGCTCAGGCCTTGTCTATAAAATCCAGTTCAAACCTAAAGTATCTCCCATGATGAGCTGGCAGTGGAAAGTAGAAAAATTTCCGTCCAGTTCCAAAAAAGGCAGTAAGGTCGGAGGATGGATAGAAAAAGACGATTACGCGGCGCGGGTATATGTGATCTTCCCGAGCTGGATATTCACGAGCACAAGAAGCCTTGAATACGTATGGGCGGAGGACCTGGAAGAGAATACAATAATCACCAGCCCTTATTTTGGGAATATTAAACTGATAATCATAGAATCCGGCAAACACAATATAGGGCAATGGGTATATGAAGAGCGCAATATATATGAGGACTACAAGAAATGCTTTGGCTCTGAACCGCCTATGGCAGG
>JAHIEN010000026.1 GCA_018901615.1 Candidatus Omnitrophota bacterium
GGAGGGATTTTTGCGTCCTGAGTCTCCCTTATCCTAATCCCCTGCTCCCTCAATCTTTCACAAGTGCGTTCATATATGGTCTGCCAAAATACAACCCTATCTTTAAGCCACTGATCCTTTTGAATCCTTCTTTTTATACTATGCCATTTTCTACAAAAGTCCACTTCATCAATAATATCAAACACCTTCTTAGGATCTGACACCCTTGAAAGGAGCCTCTCAGCATAAATATCAAATTTTGGATGATCTACGTCCTTCAAAATCTTCCTTACTTCTTTCTCATCCAGTATAGTATCCCACAACCAATTTACCCTAACCATTCTTACTGCCTCCTTACCTCAATTTATCCGGTAGATTTTTTAAAAGCTCATCATCAAGATGCCTCAGTACCTTACCTGTATCAACTCCTTCAACTAAATCCAATAACTCCAGTTTCAAATTCATTCTGTTAAAGCCCCTATACCAAGCAATAAAATTCTCCACTCTATCAATAGAAAAATACTTCAGGAAAAAATCCGACACCTTCTTATAATTTTCCGACAGATAATAAATATCAAAGAGATCCTTGGCAGTCTGCCGGCCTGTGGACATTGTCCTGCCTACGATACTTTTCTTCTTTCCTGTTCCAACAACCGTACCCAGCTTCCTGACATAAATATCTTCTATGGAATGTAAACCGCCTTTCACTTTCTTGATATTATCCATAAAATCCTGGACAAAATCTATTTTCAAAACGCATCCATGCTTCAGTTCCAAAAAATACACCTTCATAGGTACTAGCTTAGGATCATCCTGCTCAGCATCCAATTTAAAATCAAAACCTGTTTTTTGTGAAATAAAATTCATTATTCGATCTGGATCTTCTTTTTTATACTCCTGGGTAAAAAAATCCAAATCTTCAGAAAATCTATGGTCAAAATAAAAACCTAAACCGGTCCCGCCAGTCAAATAATAATTCCTGAATTTCTTTGTCACTATTTCCATTATCTTCTTTTGCTCATCTTTAATATAAGAGATTTTCTTCTTCATGTTGATTATCCTCCTACTACAAGTATACTACTTATAAGTAGTATTGTCAAACAAAAAAAATAACTCAAAAAGTTCTCTTTTTTACGAAAAAACAGCCACAAGTTGCGGATGGTCGGTGAGATGGGACTCGAACCCATGACCTTCCGCCTGCGGCGGACGCGCTAAGCCTTATCCCTTCCTTGGTCGGGGAGATGGGACTCGAACCCATGACCTTCCGCCTACGGCGGACGCTCTAGCCAAAATATTGGTCGGGGCGACTGGACTCGAACCAGCGACCTTCCGCCTGCGGCGGACGCTCTAAGCCCTATTCCTTCCTTGGTCGGGGAGATGGGACTTGAACCCATGACCTTCCGCCTACGGCGGACGCTCTAGCCAAAATATTGGTCGGGGCGACTGGACTCGAACCAGCGACCTCTGCGTCCCGAACGCAGCGCTCTAAGCCAAACTGAGCCACGCCCCGATCATCAAATTTTCCCAACCCTTTTTTTATATACTCTCTTCCTTTACCTGACTTCAAAAATCTTTCGCGCTTCATGGCTTCAGATCGTGTACTAAAAGTCTCAAAAAATACTAATTTCCAGGGGCCGTTCAGCGCTGTAAATTGTGTCCTATGCTTATTGCTATTATGCTCTGTAATTCTTCTCTGCAAATCTTCAGTATGACCGATATAAAATTTGCCATTCTTTCTGCTTTTTAACACATACGCATAAAACATAGAACCGCACGACCTTCCGCCTCCGGCGGACGCGCTAGCCAAACTGCGCTACTCCCCGTCCCAAATCAATCCTTTTCCTCTATCTCTTTTTTCTCTTCTATCGAATCTATCAGCGTAAGTTTGTTCTCAAACTTAGCCAGCCGTTTTTCCGCGCGTTCATAGTTTGTCTTTATATTGCCGATGTGCGTGCCCAGGGTCTCGAAATCCCCTGTAAATTTAGCCAGGCTCCCCTTCAGGGCGGCCAGCATCTTTATTACTTCATGCGTCTTTTCTTCTATCTTCAGGCCTTTTATACCCAGTATGATCACCTGCAGATACGCGTAAAAGCTATTGGGCGACACAGGTATTACCTTTCTGGATATAGCTTGTGAAAATATTGACTTATCCTCGCTGAAATCCTCGTCTTTTATAATAGATTCGTAATATACATTTTCCGCCGGGATATACATAAGCGCGAAATCATACGTGCCCTCGTCAGGCAGGATATATTTGTCGGCAATTGAGTTTATATGCTCTTTTACCGCTTTTACAAATTCACGCCTGGCGCGTTTTTTGTCATCATCATTATTCGACTCGACCAATCTCTTAAAGCTTTCAAGAGGAAATTTTGAATCCACTGAAACAAGTTTTTTGCCTATCTTTATTACCGCGTCCACCCTTTCGCCGCTCTTAAAGCAATACTGGAGCTCATAAAATTCCTTGTGCGGCATGATCTGTTCCAATAGCGCCCCGAGAAACATCTCGCCAAGCCCGCCGCGCATCTTCGGGGCCTGCAGGATTTCCTGAAGGCCGGCTATATCTTTGCCAACTTCAAAGATCTGCTGTGTCTTCTGGTCGAGAGAGCCCAGGCTCTCTTTGACCTCGCCAAATATCTTTGTGGTGCTGGAGAGCTGGTTTCCGACAGAAGTATTCATATTGTTAAGCTGGTTCAGGATGAGCTGTGTATTCTTTGAAAGCGTGTCGCTCCACTCCATGCGAAGCGCGTTTATCTTGTCATCGTT
Source organism: Candidatus Omnitrophota bacterium (assembly GCA_018901615.1). Lineage (GTDB taxonomy): Bacteria > Omnitrophota > Gorgyraeia > Gorgyraeales > Gorgyraeaceae > JAHIEN01. The sequence continues at coordinate 2,746 of JAHIEN010000026.1, forward strand.
GTCGCCCACAGAAGAACCTTTTGATTTTCTGAGCAAAAACATGACTGTCCCCAATAATATAACGCCCCATATAATACTTACTATTATAATTGCCATATATAGCTCCTATAGTTCTATTACCAGGCTATTATACTAAAAGATACGGGATTTGGAAAGATTAAATGTAGTTGTACTTTTTCAGGAGTGTGGCGAGGTCAGGCTTTTTGGACTGTTTCAGGATATATTTCGCGAGGAGGTCTGTTTCCACGTTGACAGCGTCCCCTCTTTTTTTACTTTTGAAGGTAGTGGTTTTCAAGGTATGAGGTATGAGGTATACAATAAAACTGTCTCTTGCCGCATCAGCCACAGTAAGGCTTACACCGTCTATGGCAATCGACCCTTTCTCAACTATAAAGCCCGCGAATTCATCAGGCACTGAAATCCTGAAACCCGCGCCATCCCGGCCTTTTAATAACTCAACTATCCTGCCCTTGTAATCTATATGACCTGAGACAAAATGACCGTCTATCCTTGAATCAGCCTTAAGACTTCTTTCGAGATTCGCGGAATCATTTATTTTCAATTCGCCGATAGCTGTGCGGCTAAGGGTTTCGGGGATGACATCAAAACTAAGAAGATCTTTCTTTATCGCGGTAATGCTAAGGCACGCGCCGTTAACAGCAATACTATCGCCTATCTTTGCGCCAGTCGCAATATTGCAAGTATCCACACTAAGACAAATACCTGTTTTTGTCCTGGTGATACTTTTGACATTGCCTATTTCCTCAATTATTCCCGTAAACATCTGCCTTCACCAGTATATCTTCTCCAACAGCCTCTACCTTGACGCGCCTGAGCTTAACAGCCTTTTTTACCTTGTCCACTCCCAGGCCTTCGATAGAAGTCACCGCGTCTCTGCCGCCGATTATCTTTGGCGCGATAAAAAACAATACCCTGTCCACGAGGCCCGCTTCTATAAAACCTGCCGCGGTGTCTCCCCCTCCCTCGACCAGAAGATGAGCAATCTCAAGTTCAGCCAGCTCTTTTAAAAGCTTAGCCAGGTCAATACGGCCCGCCTTATTGCAGCAGCCTATGACCATGATGCCCTTTTTACTTAAACGCCTGATCTTTTCTATCACGGCCTTTTTATTCAAAACATCTTTTAAGACAGCTATGATATTCAGGCTCGGAGACTTCTTGGAAAAAATATTCGCGGTTTCCGGGACATTTAAATACGGATCAAGTACCACTTTTATCGGCGAACGATTCCTTCGGGATGTTAAAAGCGGGTTATCCTTTATGATAGTGTTTACTCCTACTAAAATCGCGTCTGCCTCGCTCCTGAGCCTGTGGACATAGTCCCTTGAAAGCTCAGACGTGATCCATTTTGAATCATATTTTTTTGTGGCGATCTTTCCGTCCAGGGATTCCGCGGTTTTCAACGTAACAAACGGCATGCCTTTGGTTATATATTTTATAAAAACCTCGTTCAACTCTTTTGCCCAGCCATTCAGCAGCCCGATTGATACATCAATGCCGTTCTTCGTTAAGATCTTTATGCCGCGGCCGTTATTCAGCCGGTTAGGGTCTTTCATAGCGCAGTATACTTTTTTTATACCGCTTTTTATAATCGCGTCTGTGCACGGCGGTGTCCTGCCTACATGACTGCATGGCTCAAGGTTTATGTAAAGCTCCGCGCCTTTTGCATTTTTACCTGCCTTTTTAAGGGCAAGCGCTTCAGCGTGCAGGCCGCCCACTCTTTTGTGGTACGCGCCTCCTATGATCTTGCCGTTTTTTACCAGCACCGCGCCCACCATAGGATTGGGATTAGCAGCCCCGCAGCCTTTTTCAGCCAATTCCAGCGCCAGTTTCATGAAAAGTTCGTGTTTATTCATAATCTAAGGGCTTTTTTTAGGTTTTCTACCAGCTCGTATGGTATCTTTACTTTGCCTATCAGGACTTCCCTTTTGCCAAATCCATGGCAGTCTGAGCCGCCTGTAATGAGCAAGTTATATTTTTCCGCCAGGGCCTTAAAGGCTTTCTCATTCTTGAGCGAATGGTCAGAATGATAAA
>JAHIEN010000027.1 GCA_018901615.1 Candidatus Omnitrophota bacterium
ACCCGGCCTTGATTATCTTCGCGACGCCTTTTATGTCTTCCAGCAGGTCTTCGAGCCCATCCGCGTAATCCTGCAGCTTTTTTTCAGGCATATCTCCTGAAAGAGACACCTCTATTATGGGATATTGCTTTGAGGTTACCTCAACTACGACAGGGTCCTCTAATACGTCTTTTGGCAGGTCCTTTACGCGGTCCACAGCGGTCTGTATATCGCTTACGACCTTTTTCTTATCGCGCTCATCAGGGTCTATCTTTATTGCTACAACTGATGCGCCTGCGGTAGAAGAGGACTTTATTTCTTTTATGCCATCCACTTCTTTGAGTTCTTTCTCAATAGGGACAGAGATCAGCTTTTCAATATCAAGGGGCGTGGCTCCTGGATAAACAGTAGTAACGGTTACTGTCTCAAAGTCCACGTTGGGAAATATCTCGCGGTTTATGCCAAAGAGCACTATCATGCCTATTATTATGATAAGGATAGATACGAGATTGACAAAAAGAGATTGATTTACGCTGAATCGCGGCAGGCTCATAATTCTATCCCCACATATTTTAAAAAACTGTCCTCTGCGTTCATCAGGTCCAGGATAGAGGCGGTGTATTCATAGTATGCCCTCTTTGTCATGATCCTCGCGTTTAGCAGGTCTTCCTGGTAACGTATAATAGTGTCAGAATTTGACCTGCCGTATTTGAATCTTTTTTCTTCCTGAGAGAGTTTTCCTTCCTGGAGGTTTTCAACACGTTTCATCTTTGACATATTGATCCTGTTGACGGAAAGGTTTCTAAATTTTTCATCTATGTCAGATATTATTTGCCTTTCCGTTTTTTGCATATTTACAATTGCCTTTGCCTTTTCCAGGACAGCCTTTTCATGCTCGCTCTCAGCCTGGTTATTTTCAAGTGGATATTTGAATTCTACGCCCACGTAATACTTGGGATTCGAATCCTCTAAGATCCCTTTTAACGCAGTGTAATATTTAGGGTCAAGTCCGTTTGTCGCAAAGGTGGCCTTCAAGTCTATCTCAGGGAACATGGAATTAGATTTCATGGAGAGCTTTATTTTTTTAGCCTCTATGTCATTTTCCATAGATATGTAATCGCGCCTGTTTTCAAAGGCAATCCTTAGGCTATCTATAAAACTGGTCTCGTTCGTCATTATAGGCAGCCTGTCTTTTGGAACCAGTTTTATTTTAGTGTCAAGGTTCAGCCTCAGAAGCAGTAATTCTTCAGTTGTTTTCAGGTCATTTGAGGCCATTAAAAGCTCGCTCTCTCTCGTGTGCATGTTTGCTTCCGCGGCCAGCACATCGCCAGTTTCCGCAAGCCCTATCTTTAGTTTATTACGATATTGATTAAAAAATCTGATAGATTTTTTGAGAATCTCTTTTTTTATATTGAATTCATCTCCGGCCAGTACCATTTTCCAGTAGGCCTTTTCAGCCGAGATGATGGCTTCTTCGATCTTCGAGTAGGAATCCAGGTCAGCGTTTTTAATTTCCTGTCTTACCAGCTCTATATTTCCTCTATCTATGAGTCCAAAAAAGTTTTTGGCCACAGGCTGTGTAAGTGTTACCTCTATTTCAGAATTATGATAAGGGTTAAGGGAGACAAAGGAGGAGTTTGTCCATTCCCTGTTATTGGTAAAGTTTATATCTATGTCTGTACCGCTCTTTAGTTTCTTATCGATGCCGAAATCATAGGTATTAGTTATATTTTTTGAACCTGAGATAGTAGAGGCTGGTTTTCTCTGGTCGTCGGTGTAGCCGATCTCGCCGTTTATAAAGGTATCAAATATAGATTTTTTATAGCTTAATTCAGTGCCTTTTATCTTCGCGTCCAGCTGGGCGAGCTTGATGTCGAGGCTGTTATTTATGGCAATAAGTCTCACGTCTTCAGCCGAAACAGGCAATACATAGCTTCTTTCAGATTCCTGAGAAAAAGATCCCGGAGATGATAAAGATACAATAACCAGCGTTAAGAAAAAGATCTTAAGAGGTTTCAATCCAATCTGCCTTCTTTCTTTGAAAGTATGGTTACGATTTTCTTGAGGATCCGGAGATACTGTTCCTGTTCTTTTCTGGTCAGGTGTATCAGTACATTCTTCCATAGATCCTGGATAGTTGCCATATGGCGCCTTGTTATATCTTCACCTTTTTTCGTAAGCGACACCAGTGCCGCCCGCCTGTCTTCAAGGTCAGGGGCTTTTTTTACATAGCCGTCGTTTAAGAGCCTGTCTATCAGCCCTGTGACAGTAGGAGGGGAGATCTTGCGCTCTATGGCCAGGGTTTTCAGCTTGCACTTGCCATGAGCGTGAATGGACATCAGCATTATTAGCTGAGCCGGAGTGACATGGATCTTTGCAAAAGACTTTGCATTAGCATGTCTTGCGATCTGGGGTATAAGCCTGGATATTTCCTGAGTTATCTCATCTATCGTGGCCATAAAAGACCTCCTTTTATAGGGCTTCACTTATTTAGTTTACCTAACTAAATATTAGCATACCTAACTATATTTGTCAAGGGTAAGTTATAGAAAAGTTAACGGGGAGGTCAGTATATTATTAGGCCTTTTTGCTGGAGTTTTTTGACGTCTTCAACGCTGGGCTGGGTGCTGAAAGAAGGTTCCAATGTTTCTTGTGATCCCTGTTTTTGAGGGATCTTTTCGCCAGGCTGGATGGAGTCAAGAGGGAGGTCTTGTAACGACATTATCTCGGGCATTTCTTCTTCTTGCTCAAGATCTTCCTTATGGTCTGAAATGTTTTCTGATATTTCGCTTATTGGTTCTTCCCATGATCGGTCAGACTCGAACTCAGAGAACTGCGGTTTAAAAGCAGTAGGTTCTTTTTTTTGCGCAGGGGCCTGTATTTCTTTTTCAGCAGAAGTCCTTTCTTCGCGACTGGTATTCTTTGTGAATATAACCACAACAGCTATCAGTAATAGTACAGCAAGGCCGATGGCTATGTTTAATTCAATATTTTTTTTCTTGTTTTCGCTCATTATCTATTGCTCCCTCCATGTTACTACAACGTAGTCTCCTGTAGTAGGATAGAATGGCGGCGGATTTGTCATCAGCCTCGCATCATATTGATAATCTTTACTGTAGCCGCTTATTCTGGTGTTTGTAGCAGGGTCAAATGTCCCAACAGGTCCGCGTTCGTCTTGAATCAGGCCTCCAAATACAGTGATAGCGCCTTTTGGCGAACCTGCCCACCAGTTTTCAACTGTAAACGAATTACCCAGCGCCATGATGCTGGCGTCTATTTCCACATCATATGGCGCGCCGCTGCTGATAATTACATCCTTTTCAGCTATGAGACCTAATGTATCGGTAGACGCAGGGTTTATTCTAGGGTCAATATTATAGGTGACATTATCTGCAATGACAATGTTTCTGTTTGTTCCAATGCTCAACTGGCCGTTCAGCGTCCCTGAAATAGTAGTATCTCCGCCATTGACAAATAATGCGCCGTTCGAAGGCAATGCCATATTTTGAGTGGTCCAGCCCTTGAGCGGATTTGTAACAGTCATGGTTCCGTCGCTTTCAAGCACGATTGAGGTAGGCCCTGTCAGCATGAGCCCATCCTGCACAGCAGCTGTGCGAAGGTCCAGGGCCTTACTTGGAAAAGGCGCGCGGTCTGCGCCAAGCTGCAGGCCTTCCTCGAAAGTGGGATTGTCATAAGGCGGATTGGAAGTTGCCGTGCTGTTTATTGGCCAGCCGCCGTTCATATATGTTATAAAATCGTCTTCGCTTTTAACAGGTTTGTGAAAATTAGGATCACTGAATACAGGATCGCCGGATATATGAAAATGGCTGTTGGTTTGTAGCGGCCCGCCTAAGCCGTCGCCAGTTATAAACCAAACAGGTAATCTCCATCCATACCATCGAAAGTGCTCACTGTCTGTAAAATAGAGATAACGCGCAAAGGTATCAGGCTCTAATTCTACGCGTATGGCGCGCTGCGTATCAGCACCTACTGTGCCGGTGGATATGATTTCCCACGTGGACGAGGAGCCAACGCGCTGCCATACGCAGTCATAAACGCCTATATTTTGAAGGCCACTGGATCTCTGGCCAGAAGCACCTGTTGTTCTCAAGCGGTCAATCGCGTAATCAATGCCTGCTTCAGCGAGATAAAACGCCTGCATGGAATTTTGTCCACGTTCAGCTACTCTTATTTCTGCGATGCTGCGTGATATAAAGGCCGCCCCGAGTATGGTCAGGACAGCGATAACTATATAAGATGTGATAAGTACTATCCCTTTTTTGTTCTTGAGAGCCATATTAATTCCTTAATGTAACCTGTGAGCTCAGAGTTGTTGCAAGTGAACGGCCTAAAAAGGTATTTTTTTGCGTTGTCAAAGTTATGTAAACCATGCCTCCGCCAAATAGGCTAAATTGTAAGCTTGTTACATTATTGGCTAGAACGGTTGGAGATTGACCCTGGACCTCTCTTAAAAGTTGATCATTGGTCACTTCGTATTTTATATTTTCTCCCCATATTGAAAAGGGGTATGCGTTTCCAAGATCTACAGAGCTGGCTTCGCGTATTTCCCTGGCGACCTTGTTCATTGCCTTTCGCGCCTCCTGTTGCACCGCTATCTGAATATCGCCTGTCTGAAACGAGGTGCGACTCATAGACAGCACGCTATATGTCGCGCCCAGCAATATTGAGAAGATCAAGAGCGCAATCATCAATTCTATCAAGGTGAATCCGCGCAATATCTACCTCTCTGACAGAAGCGTAGCGAGCTGTGTACTTCTCGGTCTGTTTTTCTCTGTCCAGTTGACTGTGATAAGAATCTCTAGCGGTTCTGCGATAGCGCCTGATGGGTATGTGACAGTTACGGTTTCATTATCCAGTTTATTGCAGCCACCACCACCTGGAGGGTCAGCTATTGCCCATGCTGGCCAGTCTTGTGATGTAATATTTAACGGTATGTTCATATCACGGATCTCTTCCATGACGCACTGGGCATCATTTACGGCAATTGTGAGATTTCTGGCGCTTTCATTGAGGGCGAAGCAGCCTATATAAGCTGATATAAGGCCCACAAGGGCAATAATCAATACTGCCGTTCCTATCATGAGCTCCAGAAGCGTAAACCCCAGTTTTTTTGTATCCTTGTCAGTCATAAGCATCAGTTATATTTTAATGGACAGAAATGACAATTGCAAGAGATATATAACTTATACTTTTTCCTTGCTTTTATCCGCTCTTGCTGATAAGATTTTATTTGAATGAGAAAAAATATCCACGAAAATAAAGATAAGAAATCCATAAACGAGGAAAATACAGACCAGAGGCAATACATCAGGCTGAAAGTGATATTTCCTGTGGAATTCCAGTTTCTGGACCCTGAGACAGGCGGTTCAATATGCGATATAAAACAGGGGTTTACCAGGGATGTTGGAAAAGGAGGCATTTGCTTAGAGGTAAATAACATAGAAGAAGGTTTCGAAGATATACTGAAAGCCCAAAAGGCAAAACTTGATCTACGACTACATATACCTCTGGGCGACAGAGAGACAAAGGCCATTGCAACGATCGCGTGGTATAAAAAAATAAAATCAGGCTACCCCAATAAATATATTATAGGCCTGTCATTTATTGATATAGACCCCAGAGAACGCAGCCGCATCTATTTTCACGCCAGGAGAATGAGATTAACCCCAAAAGTTGTTTCTATTGTAACCCTGTCTTTAATAGCGGCGCTTATGTACTTTTACGCTGCGGATTTTAGCCTGCGCAGAGAAAACAAACGATTAGTCAGGGAATTGGTGGAATTTTCCGGGGCCAGGTCCAGCCTTGAAAAGGATCTCATGAAGTTTGATTTAGAGCACAAAAAGGCAGAAGAGAGGCTTTTCGAAAACCAGCAAAGGACGCAGGAATACGAAAAGCAGGTAGAAGAGTTAATCAAATTGAGCGCGGAGCTGAAACGCAAAGATGAATTACTTCAGTATTTTGAGCAGGACAGGACACAGGCAAAGGAAAAACTCAAAAGAGCCATTTCTGAAAAACACAAGTTATCTCAGGAAGTTACAAATCTTTCAAAATATTCAGAATACTTAACACAGAGGATCTCAAGACTTTCCAAGAAGAGGGTAACGGCAGAAGATAACCTTAAAGATCTCCTGTCTTCATTTGAACACGTGGAAGAAAAAGGAATAACAAGTATGTATAAATGGATAAAAAATCATCAGAATAAATTTACCGGCCTTGTTGTGAGTTACGAAGGGGATAAAAATCTTGAGGATTTGGCGTTTAGCTATGACCAATCACTGGCCGCGCAATCTTTTACTTTAATGGGAGATCAGGACAACGCCAGACAGATACTCGATTTTTATTATAAAGATAAGGCAAAAAAGATATACGGCGTTTTTGCAAATGCCTATGACGCCTATACAGGGTCGGTTGTCGAGTATACGGTGCATGCCGGCCCTAATATATGGCTGGGCATTGCCATGCTCCAGTACGGCAATAAGTTTAGAGATGAGAAATATCTTTCAGTCGCGGAGGATATAGCAGATTGGCTGATAGGACTGCAAAAAGAAGACGCTGAATTCGGTATAAGAGGAGGCCCTGACTTTACGTGGTTCAGCACAGAGCATAATCTCGATGCCTACGCGTTTTTTGCCATGCTCTATGAAATTACGCAGGAAGATAAATATCTCATTGCCCAGAAAAGGACATTCGAGTGGCTCAAGAATAATGCCTTTGATAGGAAAAGAGGCAGGTTGAACAGGGGTAAGGGCGATGCCACCATAGCCACAGATACTTTTGCGTGGGCCATTGCGGCCATAGGCCCCAAGCTCCTTAAGGAATCAGGAATGGACCCTGACCAGATCATTGATTTTGCCGAGACTAACTGTCTTGTGACGACTAGTTACAAAAGACCTTCGGGCGAAGAGATCGAGATAACAGGTTTTGATTTTGGAAAGTTTGAGCATATGCCAAGAGGAGGGATTGTATCCACAGAATGGACAGCCCAGATGGTGGTTGCATTAAAGATAATGGAGAAATATCACAAGAGATCGAATGATTATACCAAGGAAAAATATTATAAAAGAAGGGCGGATTTTTATCTTTCAGAGTTGGAAAAAATGGTAATAATCAGCCCGTCCAAGGTAGGGCAAGGAGAAGGATGCCTTCCTTATGCCACTCAGGACAATGCTGATACAGGACATGGCTGGAAGGCGCCAGCAGGGTCCAGGACAGGTTCCACTGCCGGGACATCATACACAATCTTTGCCAGCCGCAATTACAACCCCCTTATGTTGTAAAAGAATTCCAATGAAAAATAAAAAGACATTAATCATTGCGATAACCGGGATAGTTGTTGCATTTTCTTTTTTCAGGACCTTCAGGCATCTGGATCTCTCGCGCTCCGGAAGTCGTATTAATGGTATCCTGGTTTCACGCGTGATAGATGGTGACACCATAGAGCTGTCAGACGGCCGTACAGTGAGATATATCGGGATAGATACGCCTGAAGTAAGAGAAAAAAAAGACAACGATTGGATCTATAAACCAATGCCCTATGCGGAAGAGGCGCTGGCCTTTAACAGGAAGCTCGTAGAAGGAAAAGTCGTGAACCTGGAGTTTGATGTGCAGAAAAAGGATATATACCACCGTGTCCTTGCTTATGTATACCCAGTTAGAAAAGGAAATTTTTCTAACGGGGTAAATATTGAAGACAGAATGATCAACCTTGAGATGGTGCGCCAGGGCTACGCCATGATATACACCTATCCTCCAAACGTGAAATACGCAGAACAGTTTTTAAAGGCGCAAGAGGAAGCGAGGAAAGATAAAAAAGGCCTCTGGGCTGAATTGGAAGATGGGGTTATCGCTTCTTCCGAGGCTGAGAAACATATAGGTCTTATCAAGATAGTTAAGACAGAGGTCATGGACACGTATCTCTCAGACAAGGTGCTTGTGTTAAACTGCAGGGATAATTTCAAGGTCGCTATATTCAGGAACAATTTCAGCCTTTTTCCAATCGAGGCAGCGCGTTCCCCTGACAGTTATTTCAGAAACAGGACCATACAGGTCTATGGCGTGCTCAAGGAATACAAAGGTTCTAACGAAATAATAGTAAATCACCCTTCCCAGCTTGAAATCCTTAGATAAAAGACTACTCTGGCCCCCCCTTGTTTTTTACCTATCTATAATGTATACTTAGGGTAAGAGATAAAAGTATATACAACTCTGTTTTTTTTGGGGAGACCCGAAAAGGCAAACTAATCGAAAGGTTGGGACGCAAAGCCACAGGCCTAAACCTCGCCAGGTTTTAAGGCAGGTATGGCGGCTGGGTTACCGAAGAGCACCCGTAACAAATTAAGCGCATTTTTTATGCTGGTAATTTGGTATGGGGCAAGAAAAGCGTACCTATTCTTTCGATTTTCTTTTTAAGTCTTAAGAAAGATATGGCAACGAAAGAGGTACGCTTTAATGTTTTATAAAAAACTTAACCTCACATCTTTCCTGATAGCATTTCTAATAATAACAACAATCACGACCTATTTCACTGAATACGCGTTTGCCGATGCCGTATCTATAAAAGGATCAATGAAGATACACAGGATGGGCGGCTATGTTATTCTCATAAATTACGAGACAAGAGATAGATGGACAGACAACCTTTTGTTTAAAGTGCATTGTAAGTTCAGTGACGGAGAATTTACCTTTTCGAGCAGCTCGCTTAATAATATTGAAAAAGGATGGCATAAGGCAGAGATTTCTATAGCAGATGTTATAAAAAGGCGCTACGGCTCTATTGAGGAATATAGAATAGACCTTTATAGAAATGGAATACTCGTGGACACCAGGACAGCGTATTAACTTCAAAAAACTTGACTATTTCCTACCCTGACAGTATAATTAAAAAAAGACATGCTTAAAAAGACATTTATAGCAATCCTGACGATTCTTGTTTTTTGCGCTGTGCCTGTCTATCCAGCATCTTCTTCGATAGAGAGTATTTCTAAGATCCGGACGTCGAAGAGTTACACCTTTAAGATAAATTACACTACTGAAGACAAATGGACAGATGGCCTTGTCTTTAAACTTTTTTGCTCTTTCAGCAAGGGGAGCGAGCTTTCTTTTACAAGCTCCGGCCTTAGTAATATTAAAAAAGGATGGCACAAGACAGAGATACAGGTGCCTGGTGTATACAGGGATAGATACGGTTATATTACGGATTACAGGATAGAATTGTACCATAAAGGCATACTGATAGCTATTAAAAGCATGTGATAACGGAGGCATAGTGAGTTATAGGAAAAGAAAGAGATTTATCGTAAATAAGAAATTACAGCTCGGGATTTTTCTTAAATGGATAATCGTGCCCGTGATGGCGCTGTCAGCGGTCATTTATTATTTCAGGGGAAACGCGTATGTATTGGTTGTAGCCATAATCGCTTTATTGCTTTTTTCCTGGCGCATACTGGTCTTGTCTCATCGCCTGGCAGGCCCTATGTACAGGCTGGAAAAAGACCTGGAGGATATAGCGAAAGGGAACTTTTCCATAAGGATAAAATTCCGGAAAAAAGATGAATTAAAATCTATCGCAGACGGCATAAACAGGATCCTTGATGAGATGGAAAAAAAGGTCACAAATAGACAGGGGGAGCTTAAATGACGCGTAAAAAAAGAAGGGCGAAACAAAAGAAGAAGAGAAAAGGCAAGCGACATGCAAGGAAGTAAAAAAAGAATAGGCGTACTTACCGGCGGGGGTGATTGCCCAGGCCTTAATGCTGCCATCAGGGCCGTAACAAAGACAGCCATGTTGAATTACGGCATGGAGGTTGTGGGCATAAAAGACGGTTTTGTAGGGCTTATTGAAAATAAGTATGTTATTTTAAGTTACGAAGATGTCTCGGGTATACTTACCGATGGCGGGACTTTCTTAGGCGCTTCTAATAAAGCCAATCCATTCAAATATGCCGATGTTTCAGGGAGAACAAAGGATGTATCTGACCTGCTCATAAGCAATGTAAGGATGCTGAAACTGGACAGTTTGGTCTGTATAGGCGGGGACGGTACGCTTACAGTGGCTTACAGGCTTTACAAAAGAGGCCTTAGAATAGTCGGGGTACCAAAGACCATAGATAATGACCTGATGGCTACTGACACTACCATAGGTTTTGATTCAGCTGTTATTACAGCCACAGAGGCAATTGATAAACTACACACAACCGCGCAATCACACCACAGGGTAATGGTCATAGAGGTAATGGGCAGGTATGCAGGGTGGCTTGCGCTATGTTCAGGGGTGGCTGGCGGAGGAGACATAATTATCATACCTGAAATCCCTTATGACATTAAAAAGGTTTGCCAGATAGTTAAGGAACGGCATAAGCGTGGCAAAAGATTCAGCATTGTTGTGATTTCAGAAGGCGCTAGACCGCGCGGCGGCAAGATAGTGATTAAAAAGATTATCAAAGATTCAGCAGAACCTGTGCGGCTGGGAGGTATTGGTAATAAGATAGCCGATGACATAGAGGCTATTACAGGACTGGAAACAAGGGTGACTGTCCTTGGACATTTACAGAGAGGCGGCACACCTTCTCCTTTTGATAGAATGCTCGCGACTCGTTTAGGCACATTTTCTTGTGACCTGGCGGCAAAGGGGGAGTTTGGTAAGATGGCAGCCTTGAGAGGCAGGGATATTGTGGCTGTCAGCCTGAAAGATGCTGTCAAACATAACAGGCTGGTAAATCCCAGGGATTCTATGATTACAGCAGCCAAGGCAGTAGGTACTTCTTTCGGGGTTTAATTTGACGTAGCTGCCTTTTTGTGGTATAAAATGTACTAGGCAACTTGAACGAGCTTTTTTCGGCAGCTCAGCGACCTTGTCGGAGAGGTGGTTGCTTTTTAGCCTCGTTTGCTTTTAAGCAAACGAGGCTGTTTTATTAATATCATCCCAAAATCAAGCTGTTAAGTTCCTTTTATTTGACATCAAATCGATATATGATAAAATAGTTATGAACATATGTTCATAATAGAGGGGTCGGTTTATGAGGCCTAAGAAGATAAGATGGGTTAAGTGCGAACCAGGTGAGAAATGTTTTAGGCCACAATGTAAGCCTTTGAGTAAATTAGAAGGCGTGTTTTTAACTTTAGATGAATTTGAGGCAGTAAGGCTTGCTGATTTTGAAGGATTAAAGCAAGAAAAGGCAGCGTATAGAATGAAAATATCACGGCCTACGTTTTCTAGGATAATTTCTTCCGCTCGTCAAAAGATAGGAGATGCCCTGGTAAATATCAAAGCCATAAAGATCGAAGGGGGATGCTGTAAGATTGAAAAAGGAGCAAGGCATGAGAGGAAAAAATAGATTATTCTTAGTATTTTTTGTATTCCTTGCATTTTATTATTTGCCTGTTAAGGGCCTGCCTTTTAGAGGGCCTATATTTGAAGCTCTGGCCTTAACCAGCTGGTATGCAAAGAAGCATGTCTTACTTTGTCTTGTGCCAGCATTTTTTATAGCAGGGGCAATATCTGTTTTTATCAGTCAGGCGTCAGTCATTAAATACTTCGGCGTTAATGCTAGTAAGGCCCTGGCTTACGGGGTTGCTTCGATTTCAGGCAGTATTATGGCTGTGTGTTCCTGCACAGTTTTACCTTTATTTTCCGGGATATACAAAAAAGGCGCAGGGCTGGGCCCGGCAATAACATTTCTATATTCAGGTCCTGCGATAAACGTATTGGCGATAATAATGACTGCCCGTATACTTGGCTGGCAGCTGGGCCTGGCAAGGGCAGTAGGGGCAATACTATTCAGTATACTCGCAGGGCTTTTGATGCACTTTATATTCCTGAAAGAAGAAAGAAAAAGGCATATGAACGGGTTGTTTCAATTTAGTGAGGAGAAAGAAGCAAGGCCTCTATGGAAGAATGCCGTTTATTTTGCCGCTATGATCGCTATATTAGTGTTTGCTAATTGGGCTAAACCTGATGAGGCCAAGGCAGGTCTATGGGCTATGATATTTGAATACAAGTGGTATATTGCTTTTATATTCATAACCGCTTTGATCATAATGATATTCAAGTGGTTCAAAAGACAAGAACTCAAGACCTGGACAGAAGCAAGTCTGGATTTTGCAAAGCAAATTACGCCTCTTTTATTTGCGGGTATTTTGATTGCGGGTTTGCTTCTTGGGAGACCCGGCGAAGAAGGATTGATCCCATCAAGATTTGTTGGAGCATTGGTTGGCGGGAATTCTCTTTTCTCTAATTTTTTCGCTTCTCTAATAGGCGCGCTTATGTATTTTTGCACCCTGATAGAAGTCCCTATAGTCCAGGGGCTTATTGGTTCTGGAATGGGAAAAGGTCCGGCATTGGCATTGCTTTTAGCGGGTCCGGCATTGAGTCTACCAAACATGCTCGTCATTAGAAGTGTTATTGGAGCCAAAAAAACAGTGGTTTATGTAAGTTTGGTTGTGGTAATGGCAACGATAACCGGTATTATTTTTGGTAATATAATTAACTAAGGGGGCTTGGCATGAAGCTTGAAATTTTAGGCATGGGATGTATGAAGTGTAAAACATTATACGATAATGCTAAGAAAGCTGTAGAGGAGGCAGGTATTCAGGCAGATGTCATTAAGGTGGAAGACATAAATAAAATTACAGAATATGGGGTGATGGCTATGCCTGCGTTGGTTATTGATGGTCAAGTGAAGGTATCGGGCAGGATTCCTGAGCCAGCTGAGATAAAGAAATGGATTTCTTAAAGAGGAGGATAGAGTGAGAGTTTTTATAATTTTGATGTTTCTTTGCTTGTTTATGGCTTCTATCCTCATTGCAGACGAAGAGAGCTCAGTTAGTGAGCCTTATTTGAATGTCTATTATTTCCGCAGTAATTTCCGTTGTTCTAACTGCCATAAGATAGAAGAATATGCAAAAGAAGCAATGGAAAAATATTTTCAAGATAAATTAATATCAGGCAGGATTGTTTATAAGGTCATAAACATCGATGAAAAAGAAAATGCCCATTTTGTAGATGATTACCAGCTTTACACAAAATCAGTTGTGCTCTCTAAATTGGAAAATGGGATAGAAATTGAATATAAAAATCTTCAAAAGATCTGGGAATATCTTAATGACAAAGAGAAATTTCATAATTATATAAAAGAAGAGGTCTATAATTTCTTTAATGAGGCTAAAGAGATAAATCAATGATATTTATAACAGCTCTATGGCTGGGAATCCTTACTTCAATAAGCCCTTGTCCGCTTGCCAGGATCCCAAAATAAACCTTTCGGCATTAGCCTGGTAGATGTATAATAAAAAAAAGAGGTATAGATGTTTGACATATCCAAAAAAAGACACAGATTGAGAATTATAATTCCGGCCTTTCCGGCGTTTAATATTTATTCTTATGTTGCCAAGAGGACTACGGCCCTGGGGCCAGTGTGCGTGGCAAGCGCTGTAAATGAGATGGAAAGATGGGACGTTGAGGTTATTGATGAAAATAATCTTCGTAGATACGGCCCTGTAGATGACTCTGGCGGTGCTGACCACGAATTTTTACAGAATCTCAGACCTGCTGATATTGCCGGGTTTTACGGCGGGTTGACAAGCACTATCCCGCGACTATATAAGTTGGCCCGGTTTTATAAAAATAAGGGGGTTACGACTATCGCCGGGGGGCAGCATTTCGTGGGAGATAATATCACTGAGGCATTAAATTCTGGCATAGATTACGTAGTCATTGGAGAAGGGGAGGAAGCTGTCAGGGAGCTTTTACTGGCGCTTGAAGGTAAATTAGATATAAACAATGTCAAGGGCATTGCTTATCTGGATGAGAAAAAAACCGTTTACCGCACGCCAAAGAGAGAACCTATTACTGATTTTGATAAGTTGCCTATGCCTGATTTTTCATTAATCCGTTATGCTAAAATTAAGATGTACCCTGTTGAGAGGATAAGAGGCTGCGGCATGGACTGCGAATTTTGCACTGTTAAGGGCAAGCCGCGATACGCTTCTCCTGAAAGGCTGCTTGAACGCATCAGTTTTCTGCTGGAGACAAAAGACGCAAGATGTTTTTTTATAGTTGACGATCTTTTCGGACAACAGCGGGAGGAGACAATAAGGTTTTGTAATATGCTCAGGGATTACCAGAAGAGCACAGGCAGACGCTTGGATCTGACTGTTCAGATAAGGCTGGATAAGGCCAAAGACTCAGGGCTTCTTTCAGCCATGCGCCAGGCAGGCATTAATACGGTTGCCATTGGTTTTGAGTCCCCTATTGAGGAAGAACTGCAGGCAATGAATAAACATTTGAAGCCCGAAGATATGGTGTCTCTCGCGAGGATATTCCATAGATTCGGATTTCTGGTGCACGGCATGTTCATCTTTGGTTATCCCATGAAGGAGGGCATAAATTTCAAAATGGCGGCAAAGGATAGAATAAAGCACATCAAGAATTTTATCAGAAAGGCTAAGATTGACACAATCCAGGTTTTATTGCCCGCACCTTTATCAGGGACAGAGTTAAGACATAGACTTGAGAGACAAAAAAGAGTATATCTGATTCAGGATGTAGGCTGGGAGTATTATGACGGGAATTTTCCTTTATTTGAACCGGATGAGCCGATGAGCGCCGAAGATATGCAAGCAGCTATTAGAAACATTATGGGCAAGTTTTATCGATTTAACTATATGTTTATGATAGGCATGCATATATTTTCCTTTCCAGCTTTAATCTTCTTTTTGCATGATATTAAGTCAGGATGGAAAAAGTGGTACAGGCCTTGGCGTAACCATCTCATTCGTTTCGGTGGCTGGATTACTATAAGGGGCTGGACAAAAGAGTTTAAAAAAGATAAATTTGCGGAAAGATTGAAAGAAGCAAAGGCCCGTTTGAAACATTCAGGTTAGAAAGGAGATCTTGATATGAATAAAAAAGGTTTTACGCTTATAGAACTTCTTATAGTCTTGATAATTATAGCTATTCTTGTTTCCACAGCGTTACCTCAATATGCCAAAACCATTGAAAAGGCTAGATCTGCGGAGGCGTCAATTAATATAGGCACTTTGCGCACTTCAATAGAGGGACACTGGTATAATCAACGCTCCATGACGGGGCCTTATATAGCGGCATCATTTGATAAGCTGGATATTGACAACCCAAATTTTATTACAAATAGAGATTATAATTATTCTATTAAAGATAAAAGTACAAAAGAGATGAAAATTTATATTATTAAAGCTGAGCGCATAGGTATGCCGGATAGATATTGGTTACAATGGACTCAGGTAGGAAGCCCTACGGGAAAGTTCAGTAGATCTGTTGATTTAGGAGGCTCCGAACCCGTAGTCGAAGAATAAAAGGTATTTATATGAAAATTACCGCGCCTTTTGATTGTACATCGTCAGTTGCAGGGGACACTTAACAGGTTGTGCGCCAATATGCTTATCTGAATAACAGTAATAATATTTTTAACCAAAACATGCAAGAACAGTGTTCTTTAAGGCCTATCTAACTACTTATTTTACTAAATGTCCTATTTCTTTTATGGGTAACCAGTG
>JAHIEN010000028.1 GCA_018901615.1 Candidatus Omnitrophota bacterium
ATCATTAAGAGTGATCTGCTCTACCAGCTGAGCTATGGGGGCGATTTAGTTCACAGTTCACAGATTAGTGTTAGATATTATCACAAAAAGAGTTTTTAGTCTATATCTTTTTGCGCTCCTGTCAACTGTGAACTAAACTGGCGCGCCTAAGAGGATTTGAACCTCTAACCTACTGGTTCGAAGCCAGCCACTCTATCCGATTGAGCTATAGGCGCCCACTATCAGCAAAACTGTAAAACCTATTATCCCCTATTATTATATGATCCAATACGTTCAGCTGAAGGACCTCGCCAGCCTTTGTGAGTCCCTTAGTAAACGTAATATCCTCTTCACTCGGTTCTGGATCGCCTGAAGGGTGATTGTGCGCAGCTATTATACTACTGGCAAAATTCTGAAGCGCCTTCACCATTATCTCCCGGATCTGGGGAGCCGCGCTATCAACTGTCCCTTCGTCTATTTCGAGTATATCTATTATATTATTTTTGCTATCCAGAAGCAATAGCTTAAATATTTCTTTCTTTAAATCTCTCAGTCTCGGCATCAATAGACTAGCTGCTTCTTTCGGAGAATTGACAGGCCTTCTGGCACGCCTCTTCTCGCTCATAAACCTCCTGGCTATCTCAAACAATGCCCTGAGCATGGCTATCCTGGCATCTGCCATGCCATTGAATTCCCTTAATACCTGGATATCAGCATGGCTCATATTGCGAAATGTCTTAAAATGCGTAATTATATCTCTACCCAGATCCAATGCGCTGGTCCCTCGAGATCCGCTTCCGAACAAGACAGCTAAAAGTTCCGCATTGCTGAGAGTATGCTCCCCGTACTTAAAAAGTCTTTCCCTGGGTCTTTCGCTTCTGGGCCAATCTCTTATACATGTCCCTCTCATAATACCCCCCTCTCTCTGTAATATAAGACACTAGGGGGAGGCTAATTCTTTCAAAAAATTTTGTGAAACCTTGGACATACCCTATGTCTAAGGTCTCGCCTTGACCAAGGCAAGTTGGCCGCAGGCAGCTTGTATATCCTTACCCTTTGAGTCGCGGACTGTGACATTTATCTTATTTTTGATAAGCCTATCTTTAAACTGATTCAAGGCTTTTTGTGAAGGGCTCTCAAATGATTTACTGTATACAGGGCTGTAAGGTATGAGATTGACCTTTGCCTTAAGTTTTCTGGCTATGTTCGAGAGTCCGTCCGCGTTAATAATCGAATCATTTTTATCCTTTATCAGCACGTATTCCAATGTAATCTTTCTGCCGGTTTCTTTTATAAAGAGCTCGCAGGACTCTATAAGCCTTTCAAGGGGAAATTTTTTATTAACAGGCATAAGGGCGCTTCTTTTTTTATTATCAGCTTCATGCAATGATATGGACAGATTGGCCTGCAGCCCAAGTCTGGCGAACCTTTCAATACCCGTAATCACACCACATGTCGAGATCGTAATCTTCCTTGAGCCTATGCCAAGGCCTTCCTGGGAATTCATGATCACAATAGAGCTTGCTACATTTTCATAATTATCCATTGGTTCACCCATGCCCATGAACACCAGATTCGTTATCCTGTCTCCTGTTATCTTCTGCGCGCTCAAAACCTGGTCTGTGATCTCCGAAGGGCTCAAATCCCTCACAAATCCCCTGGTGCCGCTCGCGCAAAACACGCAGCCATATTTGCACCCTACTTGAGTTGAAACGCACAGTGTATTTCTTGTCTGGGCATGTATAAGCACAGTTTCGATAAAATTTCCGTCAGACAGCTCAAAAAGGAATTTTTCTGTCCCATCGCTTGACCTCAGGCGCTCTTTAAGACCGATACTGCCTATATAATAATATCTATCCAATTTTTCCCTGAGGCCTAAAGAGATATTATTCATTTCACTGAATTCCAACGCGCGTCTTTTATAGATCCAATCAAATAATTGACTCGCCCTGTAAGTCGGGATAGAAAATCTCTTTATCTTATTTTTGAGTTCTTCTAAAGTAAGGTTCTTTATATCGATTTTATCCATAGAAATCTATTCAGGAAAAAAATGAGGTAGGCTATTTGTCTTTTCGAAAACGCTCAATTATCCTTCTTATGTCGCTATTGCTTGATCTGGCCACCTGGGTGCAGATAAAAATCAACACTGAAAACTGCCAGCAGTCTTCAGGCCCTACGATCAAGCCCGCATTTACGTCTTCTCTTCGCTCCAGCATATCCGAATAATATCCTATCGCTTTTTCAACATGGCCATCATATATTTTCAATGAATCGGTTTTATTATTATATTTCATGGAAGGAAAACTCACGCCTCTGATGAGAAAAAAATTTGTAACCATATCCTGGTTGATATGAAACTCTTTTTCAAAATCAAATCCATCGAATTGTGGCAGGTTTGGCGGAAGGATTATGGCAGGCTTCTCGACCATGACCTGGCCTTTTCTTACGATAGTATCGCCCGCGTTCACCAGTGCCTCTGCCAGAAATATATAAGAAAGCTCTGTGTCAGAAAAAGTCTGTAACTCTTGCGCCCTAGGCCGTACCACCTTTGTATGCTTTAACGCCTTTTCCCAGCTATCCTGTATATTCATCTTGTCATCCTAATAATGCCTAACTTGACAAAAGCTGCACAGTCTGAATGCAAGAATTGTCAACTTAGCGGGTGAATGTGCTCAGCTTGAACCACCAGTCATTAGGGTCTATAACACTTGCCATTTTCCAGAGCGCTTTCGCGCTTTTTGTCTTTAAGAAACGCGGCGCTTTTTTCATAAACTTAACCGCCTCCCTGAACCCGTAACATTGATATTCCCTTGCCTGTATCAGGCATTCCAGGACATCAGCATCTCTTGCAATGACTCCTTCTTTTGTCTTCTGCCGGTTGTATTCTTCGCGGGCGCCAGCCAACTCGGCTTTCATGGCCTTTGGCAACGAGCCTATCTGTTCGCTGAAAGACCTGTTTTCCGCGGCTTTGCCGTCTATATATCGTTGAGCCATCTTATGTAAATCAAATATTCGGGATTCGTGTATGTCATTAAATAGCGTCATCAGGAACACTCTGTAAGGGTCAGCGCCTTCCGTATGTGCCAGGACATAACCTATCACAGCGCACCTGAAGCTGTGGTCCGCCACTGACTC
>JAHIEN010000029.1 GCA_018901615.1 Candidatus Omnitrophota bacterium
GACCACTTAGCTTACCTAATTTTTTATATTTTACCACGATTGACTATTATTGTAAAGGTGTTCCCTCTAATGACGGGCAGTACACAAAGGGATGACCTCTCTGTAAACAGCTAGAAAAACGGCTATTGACCGGTGACGATCAACAGCCGTTAAGCTCTCCAATACTACAAGGAGAACGATATTACTGGGGCCCCACTCGCATTAGCCGAGAGAAAACCTCTCTGATTTGGCTGGTTTTATTATAGGGGCAATATCTTACCATATCAAGGGGTTTTGGGGATCAGAGAGGGATTTCCTCGCGAAATTTGTCCGTTTTGTCCGGTCTTTTTTGGCTGGAAATGACGTAACTCTTTGATAGATTTAGCGTTACTCTTTGTCCACCACGCAGAGGCGGACATATAGTTACTTATGCTTTTCTCGCTCTTAAAAACCGGTTATATTTTTGCACCGGTCGATAAAATAACCAAAATTAAATTCCTGGTGTTTTTTATGTTAGATAAAAATTTCATCTTTCTTTCTCACTATAAATATGAGTTAAGGACATACTGTTGAACCATACGATGGGTATTAAAAAATGAGGCATTAATAGCTATGGCATGGCGCATTATATTAATCCAATTATCTCTATTTATATAAAATGTGCGCAGTATTGTGAATTCCAGCTTATCATATAGCGAGCTGGCATCTTCTTGGTCATTGCTCTCTACATCCTGGGGAGAACCAATAGCCCAACCTGTAATACCCTCAATACACCCCTCAATCCACCACCCATCTAAAATGCTTAAAGAAGGCACGCCGTTATGCGCAGCTTTCATGCCGGAAGTCCCGGATGCTTCCCGCGGCTTACGCGGAGTATTGAGCCATAAATCTGCTCCGCAAATCAGCATTTTAGCCAACTCCATATCGTAATCTTCAAGGTAAACTATTTTGATCCGATCTTTTAATTGTCCAGATGCGGTAATTATTTTCTTTATCAATTCCTTACCTGGCCAGTCTTGCGGATGAGCTTTGCCGGAAAAGATAAATTGCATTTTGCCTGCTTTTTCTGTAATCTTTTTTAATCTTTCAATGTCAGAAAAGACTAAATCCGCCCTCTTATAGGTGGTTGACCTGCGCGCAAATCCTATTGTAAAAGTCTCGTAATCCATTCCAAATCCTGTCTTTTTATTAACATAATCAATGAGTTTGTTCTTTGCCTGCTGGTGGGCATTCCATATTTCATCTTTAGAAATACTCAAGGCATAACGCAGGCTAAAAGGATCATTCCTCCAGCCCGGAATATATTTATCATAGAGCCCTTTGAAAGTATCACAAACCCAGGTTAAGGAATGCACGCCATTAGTTATAGACTCTATTTGGTATCCAGGAAACATGGACTGGGAGACTTCTCCGTGTTTTTTTGCTACGCCATTTATGTATTTGCTTAAATTCAAAGCCAATAAAGTCATGTTTAGCCTATCTTCGCCTGCAAGCATTTTCAAAACATCAAAAGGCAGAAGATCTCCCAGTGCCCTTTTTGCTAAATCATAGGGAAATTTATCGTGACCTGCCGGTACGGGAGTATGCGTAGTAAAAACACAAAGCTCTCTAACTTGCTCAAAATCCCACACCGGTTCTTCTTTTCTCTTTCTTTCATTCAGTAATTCCAAGGTTAAGAAAGCGGCATGGCCTTCATTCATATGATATTTTTTTATTTCAGTATATCCTAAACTATGAAGCATGCGTACGCCGCCGATTCCTAAAATAATCTCTTGAAGTAGCCTATACCATTGGTCTCCTCCGTAGAGATAATCGTTGAGCCCTCTGTCATATTCGCTATTTTCCTTTAAATCCGTATCCAAGAATATGATTGGCACAGTGTGCCCGGTTATGCCTACAACATCATATTGCCATGCCTGAATAGCTACGGTTCTATTTTCTATTCTCACACTAACTTTATTGGGTAAGGGTTTTAAAAAATCTTTGGGGTTCCATTTAACAGGCACTTCTTGCTGGTTCCCCTGAGGGTCTAATTTTTGAGCAAAATAGCCTTTTTCATATAATATGGTAACTGCCACCATTGGCACTCTTAAATCCGCGCAAGATTTTATGGTATCTCCTGCCAAAACCCCTAATCCTCCGCTATAGGTCGGAATACGTGAATCGATTCCTATTTCCATAGAAAAATAGGCAATTTTTCTGTCTTGCTTTTCTGAGTTATCTGTTTTTTCCATAACTTTCCTTTCTTTAATACATTATAATATACCCCCAGGAGGGATATCAAGAAGTAAATTAAAAAGGTAGATGCGCAGAGACTGGTCTTTTTACCAAATCAAAAAGTTTTGATGGAGTTTAATATATTCGCATACCGCTTGAGAGGTATCCCCTCCCACTCGCCCAGAAATACGGCGCGACAGAAAGACTCTCTGTATACAGCCTAAAGAAATAAAAAAGGCTATTGACCGTATCCGATCAATAGCCTTTAAACTC
>JAHIEN010000030.1 GCA_018901615.1 Candidatus Omnitrophota bacterium
GGCAACATGGAGCTTATCTCTATTACCTTATCCTCTCTTGCCTGTTTGACTTTCTCAGCAGCAGAGATTAAATCAGGATGGTCCTTCTTCGCCTCAACCACACAATCTTTCCATGTAAGGATATTCTGTGAATGCGCGGTATTTATGAAATATAATAAAAATATAACAATTAATATGTAAATTTTTCTCATTTTCTTACCGTATATAAGTATACTACATTACAGATAATATAAAAACAAAAAAATACACCAGACAAAAAATGCCTAGTGCCCAAATTTGGCTCCCCGTATTGGACAAGTTTCGCAACTGGTTATATTCGGAAGAGACAAAGAAACTATTGACCCTGGAACGCAGGAAGAAGTATAATTTGAAAAGAGAAACCAATAACCCAGATCAGTCTAAGAGTGCAAACTTAGATTAGGCAAATGTGTCCAATAAGGTCTGACTATACACAGTGTCAGTCCAGCTGAGAAGCGCAGACTTATTAAATTCGGCTTACTGCTAAGAACTGTCATCTAATAAGCTGTTTTAACACTTTTAGAAAAACATCTTTTTCTAAGTATTCTAAACTGAAAGGCTTAGTAATATAATCAGTAGCTCCATAATTCATGGCTAACTCCACCACCATTGTCTCATCAACAGCTGTCATCATAATAACTTTGGCACCTTTGTCAATCTCTTTTATCTTTTGCAGAACCTCTATTCCTGAAAGGCCGGGCATTCTTATGTCTAAAAGTATTATATTCGGTTGTTTCTCTTTTACAATAGATAATGCCTGTTTCCCATCGATAGCTGTAAAAACCTGATAGTCTTTTCTAGAAAAAAACATCCTTAGAAAATCGCATAGGGGTAGGTCATCATCTACTATTAATAATTTAATCATCATACATCACCTTCTTTTTAAAACTATAAGATTCAGTAAGATTTCCTTTCATCGACCAATATACCACTTTTGTAAAGCTCAATCTTATATTTCCGCAAAGAACCATACCTTTTCCTTATAACCTCTGAAATAGATATCTGAGTTTTATGCCATCCTCGCTCAATGTTATTCATAGCAGAGCTTGTAAAGGTAAGTTTTGTCTCCTCAAACTCGCAATGTACTTTCAAAAGAATATTGTCTGTCCATTTATCACGTGTTTCATAATTTATCAAAATAACATAACCTCCCATACGATGTATTTTCATAGCACCTTTTATAGATACTGTATCGGCAATAGAGTCCTGTAAATGCAAAAATAAAAACGCACTGATGACGAAAATTACAATTATAAAATCTTTAATCCTACCTTCTCTTAAACACATGAAAAATCATCCTTTCCTTACATCTTCGCATAGCCACAATATCCACTTTTTATCATTCTTATTAATAATTAACCTAATATACTCTATATATTATCTACCTTCTACTTAAAGTATATCTGTTAAAGATTAATTTAACGTTAATTTAGTGTTAATTTAGTGTTAATTTTTAATTATAAAAGGGGTGTCTTTGATGATAGAATAGAGTAGTAACTTGATAGGATGGGAGTAGCTGCATAAAAGGGCCCTAAGCGTCCTCTTCAAGTTTATATCCAATACCTCTTACGTTTTGTATGAACTTCCCGGCTTTACCTAATTTCTCTCTCAAATGTCTAACATGAACATCTATTGTCCGCTCTATTACAACTTTCTCTTCTCCCCACAGAAACTCTAATAGCCTTTCTCTATTAAAAACATGACCTTTTCTTGAAGAAAGGCACTCTAAAATTTTAAATTCTGTAGGCGTCAGCTCCACCTTTTTACCTTCAACTATGACTTCATATCTTTGTAAATCTATTACCACCATATCTCCTATATAAATCTTTTTCTCTTCACTTTTTATTTCAGGTCTTCTCAAAACTGCTCTTATCCTGGCCTTTATCTCATTAAGTGTACAAGGTTTGACAATATAATCATCTGACCCCATATCCAAACCAGAAATCTTATCTACCTCATCATCTTTTCCTGACAATATTATAATGGGTATTGAAGAAAACTCTTTTTTGTTTTTTAAACTTCTGCATATGTCAAATCCATCCATGCCTGGAAGCATTAAATCTAGAACGATCAGGTCGGGTTTCTGTTTATCCAAAAGCCTAAACAGACCTACTACAGATGGAAATCCCTTAACTCTAAATCCTTCTGCTTTAAGGCTACGACTAATCCAGTCAATAATATCAAGGTCGTCATCTACTATTACTATTAATTTATCATCCATTTTCTATTGGAATTTGATAGGTGTTAGAAAATCCCCAGAATATAATACCTCTTGACTACTGTAGATATTGATTTTACATATAAAGCCATCGCATAAGCGCCAATAATACAATATTTAACCTATCATCAAAATATTCAGCTTTCTTACTAAGCTATTATAGCATATTTTCTGTATTATGAAAGTCTTTTGACCGCGAGGACTCCGGCCTTCGGCCTAGAACCTGTCGTCGCTTCGCTCCTCCGTCAAATTTGGCTCCCTGTAGCAGATGAGTTTCGCAACTGGTTATGCTCTGATGAATCCGACAAATTGTATAAAGAGCTGGTTACGGTTACTTAAACTGCCTCTTTGCTTTGGAGTGGTTCTCTATTATAATCTAACTGCCACTATTTATTCTCTGTATTCATATTATAAACATCTAAAAGTTGCAGCCTTGTTGCTTCGAGGCGCTGAGTAAAAACACTAATGAGCCTCTTTAATAATTCATACCCTAAGTCAGAATTTTTTTCGCATTTTTCTCTCAAGCATTTTCCATCTAATACCACTGCCCGCGTATTCTCCACAGCTTCAGCGCTAAAGCGATAGCGATATGGCGGAACAAGCCATGACCATCCAAGGATATCGCCTTCGCGAATAGTCTGTATTGGGCTCTGGCGACGTTGGTCTATATAGATAGCTACAAGGCCATCGCGAATGACGTAAAATTTATCTGCGGGTCCCCCTTCTTTAAGAATAACTTCTCCTTTTTTAAATACAACATTAGAAGCGCATCCTATTATAAAATCAAAATATTTTGACGGCAAATCTTTGAAAAATGAATGTTCTTTCAAAATAGATTCGATCGTTATCATATGTCCTCCTTGTTTTTTGATTATACCACTTTCATTTTAAAATTGTAACATAAAATAAAAACACTCCGCAAGTATTTAACTTATAGAGGGTTAAAATTAGTGGCTCCCCGGGCAAATCTTCGATATAACATCCTCTCTGAATCCTACATCTAATTATAGCCCTAATAGGGTAAATAATCCAGCATATATTTGAGAATTAGAGAGGATTCTTTTTGAGAGGTTTAAGGCCATGTCTAAAGGCTCGAACTTTGTATTTAACAAGACGCCATGTCACGCACAAACTTGATTATACCTCTGCATAACCAATACCTAATACTAAATTAAACTGTCCAAAAATAGTTGTTGCCGTTGTCTTTCACCATTTAAACATTCTCCTTATTTTCGTCGGCGGTTTAATGATAAACGCTACTATAGTAACTACAGCAATAAATGTTGTGGGTATGCGTATTACTAATGGATTAATATCTGGATAAACTAATTTTTCAGCATAATGAATCATAAACGAACCTGGATAAGTCAAGGTAGGATCGTATCTTGCCCTCAAGGTATTCTCCCATAATGTTAGTGGGCAATACTTACCCATGATAGCTAAGAGGCTAACATAAGCTATACCCAAAAGATGAAGCGCTCTAAATAACCATCTATCAAAAAATCCCTTCCAAAAGAAACCTGTTAAAGTAAGTACAAATCCTGAAAGCATAAATAATATCCAGAGAAAATGTGTAACCACAATTGCGTCAGCAAGGATTTTATATACCATTTGTAGAAAGGAATCCTTTAATAACTTTGATAGTATTTAAGTGTATCTGAAGTGTATCATCTGTATTTTGAGCGTAGCCGCCCGCTAACAACACACATATGGGAGTTTTGTTTTCTTTAGCCAGGCCAATAATATATTCATCCCGCTTTTTCAGTCCCTTTTTAGTTAGCCTGAAACCACCCAACAAATCTTCTTTGTAGGGGTCAGCTCCGGCAAGATAGATTATAAGTTCAGGCGTAAATTTGTCAATAAGATCTGGCAAAACTGCCAACCCTTTTAAGTATCTTTCATCTGTAATTCCATCATAACTATTCAGGCTGATAGCGTAATCTACTTCTATCTTAGGCATAGGATAATTATCCTCTTGATATATATCAAAGATAAATACGTCCTCATCGTCGTGAAATATCCTGGCTGTGCCATTTCCCTGATGGACATCGCAATCAATAATCATAACTTTATTTATTCTGCCTTCTTTTTGCAATTTCTTAATCGCTATTGCTACATCGTTATAATAACAGAAGCCTTCTTCGCGATTGGCAAAGGCATGATGAAATCCACCGGCTAAATTCATAGCTATGCCATACTTCAAAGCTAAATTACAAGCATCGTATGTTCCTCCGCAGGCAATCCTTACTGCTTTCAAAATCCCACGAGATACAGGATTTTCTCCGTTAAGCATCCCTAAAGGTGTTAGGGCCAAAAGCCTCAATCTCCAGAGATAAGACCTGGTATGCACCAGCAATAGGCCTGTGTCTTTTAGGGGTTCGGGTTCAATAATGTCTTCTTCTTTTAATGCCCCCTCTTTCCTCGCTATATGGTATAATTGTTGATACTTTATTACTGGAAATACATGCCTCCTCCCCAAGGATGCCTTGTAATCTTCGCTCCAGACAAAAACTGCCTTGCTATTTGTTTCTGCCATCAAACTATTCTCCGTGACTAATAAAGTTAGTAACCCATAAAAAGCTATTCTAATGACTTTATCCTGAAGGAGCATATTTTTTATCCGGCACCTTGCGAAGGAAAAGATATCCCACTCCTAAAAATAGCAATAAGGCAAAGATTGCCAATCGATACTTTAAAATCCCTAAAAAACCAAACGCC
>JAHIEN010000031.1 GCA_018901615.1 Candidatus Omnitrophota bacterium
GCCTCTCTGGCCACGTCCCTTATATTAATTATCTTATTCACAAGTGACCTCACAGATTTTATATGCCCTATTGTAAATATACATGATTACGCGGATTTTACAAATAAGATTGTTATTTTACTTTAACATCTCGCCCTTTTGACTAAGTATAGTCGCTGTCACGAATATCAGGAGATTTTTTCTTTCTACGCTATCCGAAGTCTTCTTGAAGAGGCCCCCTATCAGTGGCAGGTCCCCCAGGATAGGTGTCTTGGTCCGTGTATTTGTCCTTGTCTCCTTGATCAGGCCGCCGAGGACAATGGTGTCGCCATTTTTCACGACTACATTAGTGCTCAGATTTCTTGTAGTAAATTTCGGAAGCTTTACTTCTCCGCTAAAGGTAAAGGCGTCTGCAGTCGCCTCGCTCACTTCGGGGTTTAACGTCAGGGCTATGGTCTCCCTATCGATTCCCACGCTGGGCGTCACCTTAAGTATAATGCCCACGTCCCTTGTCTCAAACCCTTGAGGCACGTTAACAAACCTTGTCTCCCTTACGCCGTCGACTACGTCAAGAAAATCACCGTCGTCATTAAGGTCCTGTTTTATCAGAGTAGGCTCGTACCTGGCCGGATACACAAATTCGTCTGCTATCTCTATTGTGGCAGTCTGGTTATTAAGGGTCGTGATTTTAGGCGCGGAAAGTGTCTTAAGTTTTGTCTTTCTCTGCAGGGCATGCAGTACTGCTGAAAACTGCGGCTTCGTGAGCATGCCCTGATACGTAAGGTTAAGCCCCTCATTGGGAGCGCCGGTAAAAGCCGAAAAACTTGAGCCTGTCCCCCCGGATATCTGTGTCAATGGCGTGCCAGAGTCCTTTAAAATAGCGAGCGGCGTGTCTATGGTCAGATTGACACCCAGTTCACTGAGGTCTGTCACGTCTATTTCCACGAATCTTGTCTCTATGAGTATCTGGGCCGCGTCCACGTCAAGGTTGTAAAGAATCTCCTCCACGATCTTTAAATTAGAAGGCGTATTCGTGATTATAAGGGCGCCTGTGCGCTCATCCAGGTTTATCTTGGAGTCACTCGGCCATGCCACAGCGTTCTCAAGCACATCCTTGATAGTATTGATCTTTGATATACTGGCCGATCCGCTGACTCCTTCTCTTACTACGCCTGAAGCCGAATCACTGAATTCAGTAAACATGGCCAGGCCCTGATTCAAATAATAGATCCTGGTCTCCGGAGTCTCTTCTTTCATGGCGTCAAATGTATCCACCCATACGGCATTCTTTTCAATCCTGTAGGCAAGCGCCTCGTTCCTGAAAATATATTTCAAAACCCCTTCGAGCGGCATATCCTTCACTCGTATAGTCACCTTTTTCTCGTCCGGTTTTACAGTATTACCCAGTATTATATTCACGCCTGTCGCGTCCGAGAGAAAATCAACCACATAATCAAGGCTCACGTCCCTGAAATCCACGGTCACTAGAGTTTCGAGTTTTTTTCTTATCTCAGGGACCTCAACGGCGGAAAATATGTCATTGTCAGTCTCGTCTCCCCTGAAAGATCTTGCCTCATAGGCAGACACATAACCCGCTGAACCTATAAAAAAAATGGTCAATAAAAACGCTGTAAAAATACGCCTTTTCATCATTGCTCTCTGACCTGGTCGGCTTGTGACGCGTCAGGCATGCTCGCCATTACACTGTCTTCCTTATTCATTACACTGGCGGTGACAAATATTAAAAGATTTCTGCGCTCTGTATTGTCTGTGCTTTTCCTGAACAACCCGCCCACAATCGGAAGGTCGCCTAATAATGGTACCTTTGTCTTTATATTGGTCTTTGTCTCTTTTATGAGGCCTCCGAGCATCACCGTCTCTCCGCTCTTGATCATAACGCTCGTCGAAAGGTTCCTTGTCTGAAACTGCGGCATTGACACTTCTCCTGCATAAGCGTAAGAGCCTGAAGCCTCGCTTACCTCTGGAGTCAATGCCAGGGTGATAGTCTCGTTGTCCACGCCAACGCTTGGCCTTACATGTAGCAATATCCCCACGTTTCTTGTCACAAAATCCTGGGGTATATTTGCCCATTCTGTTTCGCCAGCGTCATCGAAATCTCCGTCGCCATTTATATCAAACTGCACAAGGCTGACTTCATATCTAGTAGGATAGATATATTCGTCTATGACCTCTATGGTCGCTGACTGGTTATTCAATGTTGTTATCCTTGGCGAGGACAATGTCTTCGCGTTTTGCTTTTCATTCAAGGCATGCATCACTGCCTGGAACTGCGGGTGGCTCAGGATACCCTGATACGTGAGATTAAAGCCCTCACTCGCCCTTGTAAAATCTGAAAAATCAGATCCACTTCCAGAAGAAAATCCTTGTATGTTCTGTTTTGCGTTATTCTGCTTAACACCCCAATCACTATTGAGTTTCCATTCTATACCAAATTCATCCACATCAGTAACTCTTACCTCTAAGAACCTGGCCTCGATCATGACCTGCACAGGCGTAACATCCAACGTATAGAGCAGGTTCTCTACTGTCTCAAGGTTTGAAGGTATATTACTTATTATGAGCGCTCCTGTGCGATCATCCAGCGTCAGCTTAGAATCCTTTGGCCAATCCACGGCATTCTCGAGTATATCCTTGACCGTCTTTACTTCTGAAGAAGATGAGCTTGAGCTATTGCTGCCAGAAAGACCTGAAAATTCCGCGAACCTGCCTATGCCCTGGTTCAGAAAATATACCCTTGTCTCCACCTCTTCATTGTCCAGCTCTTCTTTGGTAGCAACCCAGACCGCGTCTTCTTCTATCCTATAAACCAGGTCCTGCGATTTTAATATATATCTCAACGCTTCTTCGAGCGGCATGTCCTTTATCCTCATCGTCACTTTTTTCTCAGCCATGTCTATCTCGCTGGAAGCGACCATATTCACTCCCGTGGCATCGGATAGAAAAACAAGGACATAATCAAGCTCTACATCCTTAAAATCAACGCTTATGGGGATCTTAAGTCTCTTTCTTATTTCAGGGATCCTGACCACAGGTGTTATCTTTTTCCCTTCTTTAAGCTCCCCTGTTTTTATCTCAGGCAGCAAATGTTTCTTGGCAACGTCCAGGAGCATCTTTTCTTCCGTGATCTCCCTGGCCCTTTTTAAGGCCTTTTCCTCAAGACGCACTTTTTGTAACTCTATGTAATGCGCTATATCCTTAAATCTCTCATTATCTGGAAATTCTTCCATGGCCTGCGCCACTAATCTTTCAGCATCTTCTAGTTTATTTCCTTCCGCCTGTTTTCGTATAGCGTCCATCAGGCTGTCTATCTTCGCTATCCTTTCTCTCACGGTCCGGTCTTTAAGCCTTGCCTCGAAAATCTTTCTGAGCTTTGCCTTTTTTACTTCCAGCCTTTCTCTTTCCCGTTTCTTCCGTTCTTCATCAAGGGCCAGGCGTCTCTTTTCTCTTTCCATCTCCAAGCTGGCAGACCTGGCGGATTCCATCCTGGCCAGAAGCTCTCTTTCTTCCTTCTTCTTTATCTCCCCCTGAGCCCTTTCTATAAAAGAATCTGCCTGGCTCACCAGCCTGTTCTCCGGAGCAAGTTCCTTTAACTTCTTGAATTCTACTATGGCGGCAGGGTAGTTATAGTCATTATAGTATCCAATGGCCGTCTCGTATGTAGACTGAATACTTTCTTCCAGCTCAAGCGTATTTTTTCTCTCTCTGTCTTTGATAGCCGCGATCCTTGACTCTTCCTCGCGTTTAATGCGCTGCCCTTCTTCCCTGATGTTTCTTGCGTTTTCCCTGGCCTCTTCCTGGGCGATCCTCTCTGCCTCGCTTATGACATCTTGTTTCATCCTGGCCCATCTCCTGTCGTCCAGTAAAAGTTTCTGCTTGAGCCTGTTATTTGATTTCTCAATATATATCTCAGCGAAAGGCGTAAAATATGACTCGTTCTGGGATTTTTCTACATCCATCAGATTTTCAAATACGGCAATGGCCTCTTTATATTTACCGCTTTCAAAAAGTGACATAGCTTTCTCAAAATACCTGCGGAGATCGACCCTTGAAAGCATGATGGCCTTGGAGTTATAGCCTGAAGACGGGGTAAAGGCAGAAGCATTGCTAAAAGGTAAAGGTAAAAATATTACCATGAGAATAAAAACGCCTATCTTACAAGAAAATCGCCTTCGGCGATAACCTTTTACGATTTTCAGTGGTTGGAATTTCTCTTTTTGAAATTCCATACCATAAAATAATCTCTTTTTCATTTTACCTTCGACTCCGTTTTTTTATCATCTACGCTGGTTTTTTCCCTCTCTTCTTTCTTGGCAACACTTAATATCAGTTCTTCCCCGCCTTTTTTCTTCAGGACAACATAGTTCTCGTCTATGCTGGAGACAAGAAAATCCCCTACCATATCCCCTTCCTGGACAAAAG
This sequence comes from Candidatus Omnitrophota bacterium, assembly GCA_018901615.1. Lineage (GTDB taxonomy): Bacteria > Omnitrophota > Gorgyraeia > Gorgyraeales > Gorgyraeaceae > JAHIEN01. Next base: position 4,420 of record JAHIEN010000031.1, read on the forward strand.
AGCTTTTGCCTGTGCCCTGATCTTCTATGATCACCATGACCTTCGCGCCCATCGTCACCTTGCCTTTGTATTTAAGTACGGCCTTCTTTGGAGGCTCTTTAATCGGTATAGGCTCGGCCTTTTTTATCTTTTCTTCAGGCCTTACCCTGAAAAACGGGCTCCTCTTCAAGAGAAGCTCATATCCCCCGATCTCATCTACAGCCTTCATCTTAGCAAAATCCCATTTATCCCTCTCTTCCTTTATCCTGGCCTTTGACTTTTTGGTTGCCAGTTCTATGTCCTGCATCAATTCCTCTAATGCCACCTTTTTATTGCCCTGCGAGGTAAAACCAAATATCACTATAGCGGCCAAACCCGCCACAAGCGACCAGAAGATTATTTTTTCCTTAATTATCATTTTTGGCCCTTGCTATCTTAAACGCGCTCAATACAAGGCTTACCTCTATCTGGTCAGAAGATGCCTTGTCACTTCTCACGTGAACCTCTTTCACTGAAACCATGGGGGTAGCATTCTTGAGCCCTAGCAGAAGTTTTATCAAGGCCCCGGTATTGGTCTTTAGGGATATCTGCACAGGCAATTCCGTATAAAACACCTCTTTACTTAAAGGCTCTATATAATTTATTACCTTTAGCGGCTTTATGGCCGAGAACTCCACTTCATCGTTTTTCAGGAGCATTTCAACGGCCAATTCAACTGTCTCAAGCTGTCTTAATAAAGAGTCCACCTTGTCTTCTCTTGGGAGTCCATCCCCAAATCCCAGATTCTCAGGGATCTTGACGCCGCCAGAGGATGAACTCTCTGAAAACTTCTTCACAGAGCTATGAAGCCTCTCTATAAAATATAACCCCGCCTCGCTGCTTGCTTCAGAGACCCGTGTCTTCTGCGGGTCAATAAAATCTATGAGTTCCTCTAATCTTGATTCTACGCCGGTCTTTTCGTTCCTGAGTTTTTCAAAATCCTCTTTTGAAGGCAGGATCCCTGTGCGGGAAATATATTTCTTTATTTCCAGGGTCTTGCGTTCAAGCTCTTCGTCCAATATAGAACTACCTTCTTTCAAAAATGGGCTAAGGACAAAAAAATAAAGGCCAGCTATCACAGCAAGCACCACTATACCTTGTTTTACAATAACCTTTTCTCTGGCTGTTTTGAACATATTTAGCTCTCTATGGTTACCACATCCATGGTAATGCTGAATCTGACTATCTCCTCACCGGTATTCTCGTCTTTTTCTATAGAAGAAGATATTGGTTTGACGTCTTTAAATTCAGGCGCTGACTTCAGGCTCGAGACAAAATTATTAACAGCCTGGTATGACAATGCCTCTCCTCCTAAATCAAGCCTGCCCAGTCCGTTTTTCTCAAGAGACACAATGCCCGAGATATCTGTAACCCAGACCTCCTTGGGTAATATCTCTGAAATAGTCTTGAATACAGAGAGCCAGATAGCCCTAGAGCCCTGGGCCTGGCACAGGATATCTATCTTTTCCTTTAAGATATCTTCTTTACCTTGCAGCTCTTTTATCTTCGGCTCGTATGTATTATAAAGGTCCAACATCTTATCGATCCTGTCAAGCTTTGCCCTTTTTACAGTATAATCCTGTCTCATGAAAATAGAAAAGCTTATCACTAACAGGACGGCCATTACAATAGAAAGCCTGGTATGTATATTCTTCTGCCTTGACGTATATGACTCACAAATGGTCTCTTTAAGAAAATTTATTTCTACCTCAAGAGGTACAAGGCCTCGCAATGCCAGGCCGACTGCTATAGAAAGTTGATTTTTGGCGCCTTTTTCCTGCAGGCTGGAAAAGATCTCCTTAGAGACCCTGAGTTTTCTGAATGGATCAAGGGCCTTTGGTTTAATATTGAGCCTCTCGGCGATACGGGATTCAAGCCCGTCTATAACACTGCCCCCGCCCGTAAGGATCAATTCATCAAGCTTTTTTTCGCCTTTAAGCTCTTCTCCGCCCTGTATAAAATAATATTCTACAGAACGCTCTAGCTCTCCTATGAGTTCATCCATACCCTGGTCTTTTGCCTCTTCAATGCGCTCGGCAGCTATTGGAAAACTCCTTATCCAGATATTGCCCTTTTTGAATATAACGAGGTTTGTCGCCTTCATGCCTATATCCATGACAGCGCCCAGGCCTTCCTGGCTAAAGTCCTCATTAAATACCATGCAGTTATAAAGGCTGAACAGAGATATGTCAATAAGCCTGGTGGACAACCTTATGCCGCTTAATTTAGAGATCATGTCATCTACAATATTCTTTTTTATAGCCGCTATGATCGCCTTTTTTGTGGTATTTTCTCCTGTGTCAAGCAAAGACCAGTCCCATGCAACTTCATTAAGAGGAAAAGGTATCTGGTTTTGGGCCTCGAATCTCATCGTTTGCTTCAACTTGTCCTCTTTTACCTGAAGGAGCTTTACAAACCTTACAAAAACAGACTGGCCGGCGGCGCATATATTCACATTACGCTCTTTTATATTATTTTCCGCTAATAATTGCGCTATCAGCTGAAACGTTACCTTATCCCTGTCCAGCTTGAGGTCTTTGGGGATCTCTTTTATGCCAAACTTATTTAATATAATATTACCCCCTGAGCTCTTTAGCTCAACAAGCTTTATAAAACGGCTGCCTATATCCAGGCCTATAGCGGTCTTGTTGAATCTTCGCATTTAGCGGGCCCTTCCCATTATAGTTTTAAGCTTTCTTATCTCGTCTTCAGTATACTCGCGCCATCCGTTCAAGGCATTGCGCCTGGGTTTCGGGAATACCCTTTTATTTTCATACCTTATCAATGTCTGCTTGGATATGCCCAGAAACTGCGCGGCCTGTTCAGCTGAGTAATATTTTACATTTTTCATAAAAAGCGCCTCGCTCATCAATGACTCCTTATTAGGCTAAAAATCCCCAGATCATGCGCTATAGTGCCATGATAGGGGGTGATACAACTATATACTACCTGATACTATTTGTCAAGGGAGGCATTGGCTCAGGCTCATAGCTCATGGCTCATCATATTGAAAGTAAAAGAGTTACAAAAAAATAGGGGAGTTAGAATTTTTCGTTATCTAACCCCCCTACGAGGTGTTCGAGGTTAAGCCTCGAACAGTCAAATTGTTCGAGGCTTAACCTCGAACAGTGCCTTACTCTTTTTTCCAGAACCTGAAAGGCTTCTTTTCTTTTTGGTCCGGCTTCACAGTTCCCTTAGAGCTTATAGTCCATGTCCTCTCTGCAGGTATCGGGTCTATCTCATCCGCGTCTATATCGCCGTTATTATTGACGTCCTTAGCCGCTTGTACCTTGAAATAGTGATTATCTTCGGAAAGCTTTTCCTTTTTCGCAAAGGCCTGGGTTGACCAATCAGACCATTCCTCATCGTCAAACTTCCACCTGAACATGCATCCAGTCTCTGTGGCCTTGAATGTGAAGAGGGCGTCTATGGAGGCAGTAATAAGGTTTGGCCCGCTGGTTATTATTGTATCCGGGGCTATGATTACAAGTTCTATAGTGTCGCTGAAAATCTCGGATATATTCCCCGCGTTATCCTGGAACCTTATGTAAACCTTCCTCGTGCCGCTTATAGCAGACAATATCCAGTTATCTTTCTTTGTGCTGAAAACCTCCCATGGCTCAGTGTCAAATACTCCGTCATTAGATATAGACATATTTTTGACACCTGTAGTGGAGTCTGCCGCGCTTATGGTCAGGTTTACATAAATTGAATTGGTAAGCGCGTCCTGATTATTTACAATTATAGACCCGCTAGGGGGCCTTGTATCCACCAGAAAACTCCATACCAGCGGTGATGTCTTATTGCCTACAATATCGCTCACCTCAAGCGATATTACATTGTCTCCCTCGCTTAAAGGCGTTGAAGGAATATAGACAATACTCTGGGTATTCTGGTCATAGCTTGCCATAGCGCTTGCGCGGTTTACCTTCATTGTTATGCCATCAGGGTCAACTCCGCTATTTTCATCTGAGACTCTTATGGAAATAGTAGGGGCATCAGTAGCTATTGTAGTACCATTAGAAGGAGAGTAGATCCCTACTACAGGAGCGCCTCTGTCAACCCATATCTCGAAATTGGCAATCTCTGTCCAGTTTCCAGCAGTATTCTGCGCCTTAAGATTAAAAACCCTTAGCCCGTCACTGAGCATGTTTTCTTCTGTCTGATAAGACGTGCTTTTTGTATCAATCTGGTCATCAGGCAGGTTTCCCCATGCATAGCTATAGCCGACAACATCCACGCCTGTTACAGGATACTCCCAGTACATGTAAGGCGTTGCGCAATCCTGCCAGAGTTTGGCAGGTATGTCCGCGCCTGCAGGAGACACTCTTGCCCATATCACAGGCACTTCCAGACTGACTGTGCTCAGCCTGAAACCGTTCTGAGCAACCTGCCATCCTGAATAATCAAAACCATCACTTACCCTTACGCGCCATCTGTAACTAACACCCTGCTCTTCTGTAGGCAATATCGGTGTTGTAAAACTCTTGTCAGCAGAAGCTATGAGACCTGAATTAACTGTAAAGGTCTTGAAGTTATCCTTTGAGACTTGCACCTGATAGTAGCGCTGAGGGTCTGCGTCTTTATCCTCATATAACCATGTAAGCGTAGGCGTATCGTCTACGACAATCTCACCTTCATCAAAAGACATGACAACAATATTAGGAATAGCATTGGTGGTGGAAAGCAGGCCTGCATAAATCTTGTAGCTGGTGCCTGTGGCAGTTTTTGCGCCAAGGGGAAAACCCACGCTATTTTCAGTATTATAACTAGTGGAGGCGCCGCTCAAACCACCGCCATCAACAGCCGCGGTATGCAGTTTATAGTTCTCACTGCTGGAGATAGCGGCAAGGGAAACACCTGTAAAAATAAAAAAGACCGCTACTAAAAATATAGCGGCCTTATTAAGATTTATATTTTTTAAATATGTCTTAACCATATATATAATATTGATTATATTCTTCAGGCCTTTAAGAATCAAGGGTTTTTTTATATATTATGTAATACTTTCAATGTTAGGTTACACTTTTATACCATCCAGGCCAGTGTCCTGCCAGTGCTGGTGGGGCCGTTCGGCACTGGAAAATTTTGCCGTGCGCTACGGTTTACGGCTTGCTTCTGTGTCTATCTATCGCAGGCTACCCAGATCGAAGCTCGCCGTAATCCCTTGCGCACTTTTGCCAAAATTTTCCTAATGTGCTTCAGACCCCACCAGCACTGGCAGTCTAGCGGTCTTTATATTATGAGAGATATAGCTTGTCTTTCTGCCCTGGCAGGGACTTAAGAAAAGCCTTTTTCTTTTGCGAACAACAGGACTACCGCATAATTACATATACTGCCTGTCAAAACAAAAGGGAGCGAGGCCCAACTCTACATAATACTTTATAGTCAGTTATATCTATTAGGCCGAGCGCCCTTCGACCCTTCGATAAACTCAGGGTCGAACCCTGAGCTGGTCGAAGGGTTCGACTGCGCTCAGGATTGTTCGAAGGGTGGTGAGCTAGTCGAACCATCTTTTCGAAGGCCCTGGCAGGGCGAAAAGACATTGGGCTGGGACGTGCGCAGCGTAACGGAACATTGCAAGTATTATATTTTTTATATTTTATCGCTCGAAGACTGCCCAGATCTTTTTCTCTGAAAAGACCTTGTCTTTGTCAATGACCTGGCCTGTTACTATAATGCGGTAGATATCCGAGTGGACGGTAATCAGATTGACGATCTGCTTAAATCTAAGTTTCTTGTCTGTCTCTTCTGAGCCTAAGGCATCCGCGGAAACCAGATCGCCTATGCCAAACCCTAGATTGTTTTTATTACCGAATGGCCTGTTACTTATGATGCTGCCCGCGATCTGTTCATCAATGCCAGGCAAGACACTCAATACCTTAGCGGAGGCAGTATTTATATTTACCCTGCCTTCAATAAAGTTTAAAGGGTCTAGCCTTATAAAATCAAAATGCGCGCCGCCTGTTTTGGAGGTATTTTTTATTTTCAACTCCAGAATGCCGCTTGCCGTTGATACAGCGCTGCCTGTTCCGACCTCTATGTTACCAAAAAGTATAGCCCCGTCAGGGCCAGGCGTAAGAAAAGGCGTAAAGGCAGTCCAGGTACCATCAGATAGACGGATAGACGCTGATATCTCCTCTTCTTCGCCTCCAAATATCCTTAATATATAATATCCGTTTTTAAGGCCGTCTTTTTCCTCCCACCTCCACATGCCCACAGAATCCACTGTGCCGCTTTCAAAATGGTCTGTATATGGAAATGCCCTTTGAACAAGTTTCCAGCCGCCTTCTGAGCCAGGGACTATACAACCCTCTGCCTCCAGCCTTAAGCCAAATACTGTCAACCTGTCAGCTATCTTAGCGACGTCGTCCATTGGAACCATTTTCCACTCTTCCAGGCTCAATGGTACATAGGCGATTTCGCCCGGGGATGAGAAATTTTTATTTTTCACAATGACCTCTGTTATGTCATGCTCTATTATCTCTTCTCCTATTTCCTCTTTCATGCCATCGTTATTATTTGGCAATCCCGGGGTCGCGCCTTTTTCAGCTTTTGACAAATACCAGTTATCCGGGACGCCATTAGAATTAGAGTCCAGGACATAACTAGGGTCTGAACGTTCCATGCTTATATTTGAATTAACTTCTCCGGAAAAATATTCCACTGTATCCACGATATGCCCCATGGGATCTTTTAGCGTAATAATGTTCCCCCCGGGGAAAGCATCATCAGAAAGAAGATCTGAGGAATAACTGATCGAGCGTAAAAAATGGAGTTCAGCTGAGTTCTCTCTTCCCCAGATGGATACAAAAGATATGCCGTTACCGTCAATACCGCTTTGAGAATCATCCTTGTCAACGCATAGCGCAAGATGGCCATGCGGAGCCATGACTGTGCCCAGCGGAATAGAAGCAGGCCACCCTCCCAAGCTGGGACCCTCTATGCTCCAGCCTCCAAGATTGACTTCCGAGGACGTAAGGTTCACCAGCTCTATATATTCACCGTCAGGCTCCTGTCTCAATTCTATGGATTTAAAAGAAGTCAACCCTGTCGCAAGATTATTCTGTATGCTTACAGTCAATTTTCCACCACTGACCTCAACAGTCTCTCCTGACTCAAAGAAATCACCGTGCATCATGTCACTCGAACGAGAACCATCTATCTCAACATCTCCTATTGTCTGGCCTGATCCGATCCCGAAAAGCTTTGCGTAATAATGCCCGTCGGGTATATCACGCCAGGTCCATGTCCCCTCGCCTGCGCGGCCGCCTTTTGGTTCACTATTCTGATAATAACTCCCCTGCCACTGCCAGTCACCGCCTGGTTCCTGAGTAATGAAAGTGCCTCTGATAATAACAGGCTTGACCATGATCTCGCTTATTCTTATGCCTTCCACGCCCCGCACCTCCACAGAACTAAAACCTTCCTGACCAAGCCTAGGATATAACTCCAGGTGAGAAAAATAACAAATGTTATCTTTCCCGGAACAAGTAATAGTCAGGTTCAATATCCTGTTTTCAAACGAAACAGGGCCCCTCCTAAGTATCTCTCCATGCTTCAATGACGATTGAGTTTTGCCGTTTATGTCAACATCTCCTATTAATTCATCCTGGACGCCGAACACCCCGATATAATATTCTCCTTCCGGCAAGTTCATCCAGGTAATGACAAGCGCCTCGCCTTCCGGCACGTCGCTTTCATAGTGGCCGTTTTTCCAGATCCAGTCTCCTATAGGCCCTCTATTTACCGCATAGAGCCTGTTGTATAATTTTGTGACAACGCTCTGGCTGAAATCTTCGTCGCAGCCATCTATTATATTAACTGCCTTCTGAAACGGGTCTGTGCATCCAGCCTCTTCTAAAAGTATCGCCAAAGACGAGGCATTCATGAAATTTATGTTCTCCCTCAGCCTTCCCTGCACATCAGTATTTTTTTCCATTGAATAAGATGTTATATGCGCGATTATGTTATTGAGTTTATCTTTAGGTATGGAATCTATTTTCGCCAGCTCAAAAGGCGTCTGCAAGGCATTATCATCTCCATACGAAGAATCCGGGACAAATTCCATGGGCTCATCTATGCCCTCGCCAGCTTCGTCTATTATCCCGTCAGCGTTATTATCTATTCCGTCTGAACCGAACACCCGCTGGTTTTGGTTATCGTCAAAGCCGGCCACGCCAGGCCCGCCATCAGGGCCATATCTATAATCTATTATGCCTTCGTACGCTTTTTCGGGATCTGCAAGATTAAAAGAGGCAAGAAATTTTTTAAGGTCTAATTCGTAAGGTGTCCAGCCCTCTGTCACTTTTAAAGGAGAGAGATTTTGTTTGTCCGCGATATTTATATTTAAAAAACTTGTTTCGTCTCTCGCTAAAACCGCGTACCGGCCGATCGCATCGCCAATATCATTATACACATATATCCATTTTGAATCATTTTCTCCGTCTCCGTCGTTATCTACATCAGAACCTGTAAAGGCTGTATACCATTTATCCTCGAAGCTATCTATTTCTTTGTCATCTTCCTTCAGAACGGCCTGGGCGTAGCTGATCCCAGCCTCTGCAAGATACGAAGCCCTCGTCGCCTCAAGATAATTTGTAGCAGCCTTTAATTCAAGGCGCATTGTAAAGGCAAAGGACACGGCCATTATACCCGCGACCGCCAGTACACTTACGACCAGTATTAGCGCAATGCCATCATTGTCTTTCATTATTTCTCATTATATCCAATTCCTGATAAAAAAACAACCCCGCACCTTCTTTTTTGAAAGCGCGAGGTTGTTTTATACGGATCCTTCAGATGCTCCTATTTACTCTTTAGCTTTGTAACAAAATCCTGCATTAATTTACCCGCGATATCCTTTGAACCCAGGCCCACTGCTATTGCAAGCGCAAGGCCTATCGAAGCGAGGGTTATGTTTATCGCAAAGTTCAATATAGACGATGCGATATTCAACTGTTCCAAAGTTATCACCGCAGCAAATATCATAATCACTATCTGTGTAAGCTGACCAAGAAATTTTGCCTGAGGTATTCCGGCGTTACTAGAGGCAGTACGCACCACCGTTCCTATCATGCTAGAGAAAAATATACCCAGGGCCAGTATAAACATGGCAGCGATTACATTGGGTATGTACAGAATTACCTTGTCCAGCAATGCCGCCGCGACTGTCATGCCAAGGGCATTTAAAGAAGTCATAAATACCAATAACATAATAAGCCAATAGACGAGCACCCCTATCAATTCAGACAGCGTGTGCCTTATCCCGCCCCGTCTTAAGACATCACCAAGACCTGACTTTTCGCTGGCTGTGTCCAACTGGATCAGCTTTAACAGCTTCACCATCAGATTCTTAAGGAACCCTGCCACGATCCAACCTACTATAAGTATTACGAGTACGCCTATAAGCGTAGGCAGAAATCCAGCTACCCTTGCCAGCATCTCTGTTACCGGCTCCATTACTATAGCATTCCAATCCATCATACCCCCCTCCTTTCTAGTTCTTTTGCTTTGCTAGTGGAGAACTGACTAATCTTTAGCTCCCAAGTCAGTTCTTCTAACCAGAAACTATACCCTATGAACATGAAATCGTCAAGGGTAGGGCTATTTTACCTTGCCTTGTTTGGCCACGCTTTCCATGGCCTTTTTGACACTCTCAGGGTCGCCCAGGTAGCAGTGCTTGATGGGGGTAAGATCAGGATTGAGCTCATATACTAAAGGTATGCCTGTGGGGATATTCAATTTTACTATTGCTTCATCTGATACATTATCAAGGTACTTAACAAGCGCCCTAAGGCTGTTGCCATGCGCAGCTATAAGGACCTTTTTACCAGACTTAACGGCAGGGGCTATTGTCTTGTGCCAGTAGGGCAGGAATCGTGCCACTGTATCTTTTAAGCACTCTGTAAGAGGAATATCCTTTTCATCCAGATCTTTATATCGCGGGTCATTTCCCGGATAGCGCTCATCAGTCTTATCCAATGCGTCTGGCGGCACATCATAACTCCTTCGCCAAACTAGCACCTGTTTTTCTCCAAACTTCTTTGCCATCTCTGCTTTATTGAGGCCCTGCAATGCCCCATAGTGCCTCTCATTCAGCCGCCACGAGCGATATACAGGTATCCACATCAGATCCATCTCATCCAATGTAATCCACAATGTCCTTATGGCTCTCTTTAAAACAGATGTAAAGGCGACATCAAACATAAATCCTTCTTTTTTAAGGATCTTGCCTGCCTCTTTTGTCTCTTCTATACCCTTCTCGGAAAGATCCACATCTGTCCAGCCAGTGAATCTATTCTCTTTATTCCAGGTGCTCTCGCCGTGCCTTAAAAGAACTAATTTAATGTTACTCATACCTCTCCTCTTCTGAATTTTTCCCAGATCTTTCTTCTTACGCCCCTGAGAGCCTTGCGGTTAAAAGAATCTATTTCCTCCAGCCATTCTAAGCGCATCCGAGGCGACAGGCTTAAATATTCTATTATTTTCTCATCTTCCAGATAATAGCTATAGCCTTTCCCTTTAATCGTCATTTCATCCCCAGTTTTTTTGCTCTCTTTAAAGATACTATATCTGAAATATCCTGTTTACGGCCTGCCATCTGTTTCAGTCTAATAAGATGCTCTATAGATACCACCGGTATTTTAAACATCCCTGCCCGTATATTAACCCTGTCTTTGTATAATTCTTTAAAATCTACCAAATCTTTTACAAAAACATCTATTATTCTGTAAGGGATGTCTTTATTCCATAGAGAAAACACGACCATCCCTTTATTTTTAATCCAGTCTTCCCTCTTTTTTTCAACGCTGAAATCCTCTATCTTTACAGGAATCTTGGGCTTATATCCTAATTCTTCCATTGCCTTGGAAAATTTACTGATATTTTCTATGCCAAGATATATAATCAAATCCAAATCTCCCGTAACTCGAGGAACGCCATGCAGATTTACCGCCATGCCTCCGGCAACCACATACTTGACTTTTTTCTTATTCAGCTCTCTAAATACCTCTTCGTAAAACATAATATATCCTCTATATTAGTTCAATATACACCGACAGCGCTGGAAAAGCAAAGGAAATTTTGGCAGGAGAAATAAACGATTAAATGGCTTCTCTCAATGATGACTGGGCTTGTAAAAGCCTGGTTATATTATTTTCCACCGGTTTGAACAAACTAGCCATATCGCTGTTGTTCAAAGCCGGTTTACTATAAGTTTGATTTAAGATATCCGAGAAATACTTTCTTTCTTCTTCTCTTTGCGCCTTAGTCAGACTGTTAAACATTTCATTATGTTCGGGCATCTTTTTTTGAAAAATATTTCCTCCAGTTGTTACCGTGCTCAGCTGTTGGCCTGGCACATTTAGGATATCTAATTTCGCAAGATAATCCATGTCTTCCATTGCTTTTTCATGCGTTTTTTGCTCGTCGTTAATATGAATGGGTATGACATTCAAAATGACCTTTACGCTAGCCTGCACTTTTTCCTCTTGAAGCATTGCGTTCACGCCTTCTCCTATAGTATCTGCGAAGGCGCCATCTAATGTCTGCTGCGTTTCAAGCATTTGATTCAGCAAATTATTTATTCCTAAAATCACTCTATTTGCGGAGGTGCCGCGAAACTCATTCAATAATTTGAATCCATATCCGTCTTGCCTCCAACGCAAATCCCTGGCAGTAAATCTCCCTGTTTCTATAGCCTTATCAACTTCTTTTTTTA
>JAHIEN010000032.1 GCA_018901615.1 Candidatus Omnitrophota bacterium
TCTCCTATAGAGCCAAAGATATGCTTTCCTTTGTCAGTAATTAACTCTATGACAAATCCATCGTCCGATTCAAAAAGCAATGCATCCATGCCAGAGAATCCTGCAGGCGAACCCTGCATTGATGTACAAAAACAGCTTTTATCTGGCTTGCCGCAGGCAAGGCCCACAATAATAGTCCTCTTGCGGTTATTGATATAAAAATCATCCTTATATTCAGAGTCGAATAGTTTATCTAACAGCGTAAGGCCTCTTACCTCGCACGGCCGGGCGCCAATAACTATCCTTTTTTTGTCTGACTGGGGAAAACTTTCTACGCTTACATCGTCCTTAGCGTGCCTTAGGATCCAGGAAGACGGCTCTAAAAAGAATTTTTTTATCGGCTCTATTGCAAAATCCTGCCCCAGATATAACTCCTTTGCATCCTCTGTGACCTGATAGAATATACCTTTATTAGAGAGCTCCTTTGACCCGATAACCTCGAAGTCTTTTAAGAGCTCTGCTACTTTGCTATATAAGTTTTCCCTACTAATAACTTTTTGCATGAGTGTCTCTACTTTATGAAGTCTTCCGGGTCGTTCTTGTCAAATGCGCTTAATAAAGGTTTTTCGTCTATATTTAAACCTGCCTCGTAATTAAACAGGCCCTTTACATCCTTCTCGATCTTCTTATTTATTTCTCTTAAAGGAATGCCCACAGGACACGCCCTCTCGCACTCTCCGCAGTCAATGCATCTTCCAGCCAGATGCATTGCGCGGTTTACATTCCAGCTAAAATTACCTTGCAGGGAAGACGCCTTAGAGAACCAGCTGGGCATAGTCTGATCGGCAACGCATCTTGGACAATAACACATAGGGCAGATCTGCCTGCAGGCGTAACATCTGATACATCTTGAAAATTCTTCCTGCCAGAATTTAAACTTTTCTTCGATAGATTTTGTCTCTAATTTACGCACGCTCTCATAAGGGTCCTGTTCTAATCTTGGGGCCTGTTTCTTTTCTTCCTCTTTTATCAAAACATCGTAAATGGTCGGCGTCGCAGGTTTACATCCCTTGCATCTTTCATCATAGGCTATATCCCCGCCTTTTCTCTTTTCGTCAACTATGCCTGAACACTCAATGCCGATTATAGAGACGTCTTCCCTTTTTAATTGATTCTCCTGCAATAACACTATTATTGACTTTGCGTCGCAGGGCTTGGCGACTATTGCGATTCTTTCGCCTGGGAAGTCTTTTAAATAATTAGACAGATTATATACACAATGCGCATCCCAGATTAACTTATCGACATCTTCTTCTTTATCAATAAAAACAGGCATGGCCTCTACCCCATCGCTGGCCTTCTTATAGCCTATGACCACATCTACCTTTTTTGCTTTCAATAATTCTTTTACTTTAGCCTTTATCTCTTCAATCATGGTCTTTATCCTTGAATTGCTTATTAGGCCCGGCCTGTCTGATCTCTTTTACTAATTCTGTCACGAGTTTTGCCCATTTATCACCTTCAGAAGCAGATACCCATGACATCTGGAACCTTCTCGGGTCTATGCCTAAGTATTCCAAAAACTTTTTTAGGATCGCGAATCTCCGGCGCGCGTAAAAATTCCCCTCGGAATAGTGACAGTCGCCAATGTGACAGCCGGATATCAATACCCCGTCAGCGCCATTCACAAGACATTTTAAAATAAATAAAGGATTGACCCGGCCTGAACAAGGAAGCCTTATAATCTTTATATTTGACGGATATTCGATTCGCGATGTCCCGGCAAGATCAGCTCCTGCATAACTACACCAATTACAGAGAAAGCCTACTATCCTCGGCTCCCAGGATTCCTTCACCCTTAACCCTTCACCCTTCACCTCTGTCATAGCGCTTCTACCTCTTCCATTATCTGGGCATTGCTGAATCCTTCCAAATCTATAGCAGCCATCCTGCACACAGCTGCGCAATTGCCACAGCCTGTGCAAACAGCTTCACGCGCCTTTGCAACTGTTCTTTTTCTCCTGAACTTGTGATCCTCGATCTCGTCTTCCTCTATTGCGTTAAATGGGCATGCCTTTAGACAGGCCAGGCACCCGGAGCATAGATCCTGATTGACCTTGGCGATCAAGGGCTCTCTTGCCAGCTTATCCTGCACCATTAGACCCAGGGCCTTGACTGACGCAGCTGACGCAGTCGCCACTGTATCCGGGATGTCCTTTGGCGACTGGCACGCCCCTGTCAGAAATATCCCGCTTGTTATTGTCTCAA
>JAHIEN010000033.1 GCA_018901615.1 Candidatus Omnitrophota bacterium
GAGGATCTTAAAGAAAAGCAGAAGTTAGACAAAGACAAAATGTTGACCTTGGTCAAGAAAAAGATAAAGACACCTGAAAACCTGGACAAGGTTTTTGAGAGCGGTTATTGGGACGAAGTCTCCAAACCGTGCATAAGCTGTGGTGTGTGCACGTTTTTATGCCCGACATGCCATTGTTTTGACCTTGTAGATGAAGAGCGGAAAAAACTGCGCTGTTATGACGGGTGCAGTTTTCCGGATTTCACGCTCGAGGCATCTGGCGTGAATCCCCGGCCTACAAAAAAAGAACGCTACAGGCAAAGGGTATACCATAAATTCGATTATTTTAAGAAAAACTTTGGTGAGAATCTCTGTGTTGGCTGCGGCAGATGTATCAGGTATTGCCCAGTGAAAATCGATATTGCAGATATTGTGGATAAGGCGCCTATTAAATGACAAACAAAATAAAAAATATATATTTACCGCATTTAGCTGAAATAATTGATATAAAGCAGGAAACGCCGGATATAAAGACGTTCACGCTCAGGTTCAAGGATAAGACAGTCGGGAAGGCCTTTACCTATAAACCAGGCCAGTTTGTGGAGTTCTCAATATTTGGCGAGGGTGAATCGCCTTTCTGCATCTCGAATTCGCCCACGAGAGATTCTCCCTCGACTTCGCTCGGGACAGATATAGAGTGCAGTGTAAAGAAAATAGGTAAGGTCACCCAGGTCTTGCATGAGATGGATATAGGCGATGAGGTAGGCATAAGGGGGCCTTATGGCAATGGCTTTCCCCTCGATGAATTAAAAGGCAAGAATCTTTTATTTGTTGCCGGAGGAATTGGGCTCGCGCCCTTACGCTCCTTAATAAATTATTGTTTTGATAATAGAAAAGACTATAAGACTATTACTATCGTGAATGGCGCGCGCACGTCAAAAGACCTTGTCTATAAGGATGAATATAAGACATGGGAAAAGTCAAAGGATGCCCACCTGCATTTAACTGTTGACTGCCAGGAGGATAACTGGACATGCATGGTAGGCGTGGTGCCAAAGATCCTGGAAGAGATAAAACCAACCTGTAAGGACAGCATAGCTATTGTCTGCGGCCCGCCAATAATGATAAAGTTTACAATGCCGGTTTTAATAAAATTGGGATTCTGCGCAGAATCAATAATCACCACATTAGAGATGAAGATGAAGTGTGGGTTAGGCAAGTGCGGCAGATGCAATATCTCAAACCTCTATATTTGTAAGGATGGCCCAGTTTTTAGCTTAGAACAATTGGAGAAGGTTAGTTACGAGTTCTAAAAGAAAGGATGGGCAGTAGATATGAAAGAGGAAAAAATAAGGAATTCAGAAGAAACTAAAGTAGAGAGCAAACTCAAGGGTAATAAAAAGGTTAATACTAAGGAATGGAAGAAACCAACTTTAGAAGACGTATCAGAGAAGGTCATGGCTCAGCCTTATATTAGGTTCACATGATTCAATATATAGGCGAAAGGCGGGAAAATGTTTCTTTGCGAGCATGTAAAAATAAGAGATGAAAAATTTGGCTCGGTTATCTTTGAGACCTTAAGGGAAAAAGTGTATGTGACTAATGAAACAGGTAAGGATATTTTAGCATTCTTGAAAGAGGGCGTTTCTACGGAAGGTATTATGGCCTCCATGGTAAATAAATATAATGAAGATAGGATGGTTGTAGAAAAGGATGTTAAGGATTTTATCGCCATTCTTATTAAGAACAGGTTGGTTAGTGATGGACATAGCTTCTGAAATGGATATGCAAGCTGGACTAAGTTTTCTAGATTATAATGCCCCTCTCTTTATTGCTTGGCAGATCAATACCGAGTGCAATTTAGGTTGTTTGCATTGTTGTGAGGAGGCTGGCCATAGTATGTCAGATGAGATGGATAAAGATGAGGTTTTTAATTTTTTAAGGCAGATAGTTGAGTTAAAAATACCATATGTGGCGCTTTCTGGAGGCGAACCGCTCCTTCATCCTCTTTTTTTTGAAATTTGTGAATTTCTCAAGAGCAGTAATATTAGTCTTAAGGTAGAAACCAATGGTGAATTTATTGACCATGAGATAGCCAAGAGAATTGCAGGGTTGAGATTCCGATCTGTGCAGATAAGCCTTGATGGCGCTAATGCTTCAACTCATGAGAGATTAAGATTAGCAGGTGATTGGAACAAGGCAGTAGCAGCATGCAGGTTTCTTGTTAAAGAGGATGTCAATACCGAAATCGTATTTGTGCCGACAAGATTTAATATTCATGAAGTTGGCGAATTAATAGATCTTGCTTACTCCTTGGGAGCTTATGGAGTATACACAGGTAAGGTAATGAGAATTGGGCGGGCAGCGAAAAACTGGGGAATCTTATGTCCCTCAGACAAAGAGTATGAAAAATTTTTTGCTGTATTAAAGAGGAAGATGGATGAATACAAGGAGCGAATGAAGGTTTATTATTATCCATATGATGTAATTGAAGAATTAAAATATCGCTTAGAATATCCATCAGCGAGTGCTTTAATTTTACCTAACGGGAAGGTAAAATTAATCGGGCCATTGCCGTTTGTATGCGGAGATTTAAAAAAACAGACTTTAGAGGAGATCTGGAAGAATTATAAAGAAGCATGGCAGAATACTAAGGTAATTGAGTTTGCAAAAAGGGTGATAGCCGAACCCAAACTTTTGGCGGAGTCAAATAAATGGGTGGAAATATATTAGGTATTGAAAGACAAACAGCAGAAAATAATATAATCCGTTCTCTATTCTCTATGGTAAGATATCGTTTTTTTCTCTTTGCAGGGATATTTCCTTACCTCTTAGGTCAAGCAATGGCTTTTAATGCTGCCAAATCTTTAGATTGGCGCTATTTCTGGTGGGGATTTTTGGGGATTTTTCTTGTTCTTATAGGCGTGGAGTTGTTCAATGAATATTTTGATGCTAAGGAAGGGGGGGATAGAATATTTTCTCAAGATCCTATACATGTCCCCTGTCATTTTTTTCCTTTGGGGGTTTTGGTTTTTTCTCTGGCTTTTCTTATTGGATTATATGTTACCTCTAAGGTTGGGTGGCCTATCCTTCTATTTTCCTTTTTAGGATTCTTGGGGGCTTATTTTTATGTCGGCCCTCCGATTAGATGGATATATCGTGGATTGGGAGAAATGGTAATCGCCATTTCTTATGGTCCTTTCATGGTTTTAGGTAGTTATTATCTTCAAGCTCATAAAATCACCCTTGTACCTATTCTTCCCTCTTTGATTTGTGGATTGTCCATATTTTGCCTAGCCATCCTTAATGAAATACCTGATTACTATCAGGACAGATTAGTGGGTAAGAAGAATTTGGTAGTAAGGTTAGGAAGGCAAAAATCAATAAAACTTTTATCTTTAAGTTTAGCAAGTCTATTTATTCTTCTATTGCTATCGGTGGTGTGGGCAAAAGCGCCTTTATCGGCCCTACTGCCCCTTTTTCTTATATACTGGATTGTAAGAAGCTTAGCTAAGGTCAAAAAAGATTATGATAATCCACAGGTATTTCGCTCATTAATAAACGCAGTTGTAGTTATTTACCTGGTAATAGTATGTTCCTTAGGAATAGGTTACATGGGAGGCTAAAATAGTGGAACTTAGTCATATCTATAAGCCAATTGAGAAAGAACTAAGGGGTGTGGAAAAGCTATTGCGAGACTCTCTTAATAGCGCCGGAAATAAAGCCATATCCAGGATTTGTAATTATTTATTAGATGCGAAGGGCAAGAGACTCAGGCCAGCCCTTGTGCTGCTTTCAGGGAAAGCCGTGGGCAGCTCTACCGCCTTGGACCCTGCTATCATAAAGGTTGCCGCGGGCATAGAATTGATTCACGCCGCCTCTTTAGTCCACGATGACGTGATCGACCATTCTAAACTCCGTCACAATAAGCCCACTATCAATTCTAAATGGGGTCAGGATCTTTCTATTGCACTTGGAGACTACCTTTATTCTGTGGCGTATGAATTGATCTCCCAGTGCAACAATATAGATATCCTCCAGTGTATAAGTTCTGCTACAAAGGCAATGTGCGAGGGCGAGCTTGTTCAGGTCTCAGAAAGGGATAATCTGGATTTATTAAAAAGGCGGTACATCGTTATTGTAAAAAAGAAGACAGCCAGTCTTTTTGCCGCGAGCTGCCAGTCAGGCAGCCTGGTTTCCAGAAGCAAAAGATCTTTACAGGTTGCCATGAAAGCGTATGGCTTGAATTTTGGCATCGGGTTTCAGATAACAGATGATTACCTGGATATCGTTAGCGAGGAAAA
>JAHIEN010000034.1 GCA_018901615.1 Candidatus Omnitrophota bacterium
AGGAAGTCGGTCTTGACCTGGTGGAAGTGGCTGGACAGGCATCTCCGCCGGTCTGCCGTATAATGGATTACAGTAAGTATAAATATGAGCAGGAGAAAAAGGCAAAAGAGGCCAAAAAACACCAGAAGATCATGCACCTAAAAGAGATCAAGTTCAAGCCTAACATAGAAGAGCACGACTATCAGGTAAAACTCCACCACCTCAAGAAATTCCTGACAAGAGGCGACAAGGCAAAGGTCACCATGATTTTCAGAGGCAGGGAGATGAGCCATATTGATATAGGTAAAAAAGTCCTTGATAGGGTAACGGCTGATCTCGCTGAAGCAGGCGAACTTGAAGCTTTTCCTAAAAGGGAAGGGAGAAGCATAACGCTGAACTTTATTCCCAAGGCTGTATCGCAGACCAAAAAATAAACGAGGGAAACCAAAATGCCAAAACTAAAGACGAACAAAAGCGCCAGCAAAAGACTTAGATTAACAAAGAGCGGCAAGCTTAAGAGATGGAGGCAAGGCAAAAGGCATCTGGCAACATCAAAGTCCTCCAACCGCAAGCGCAAATTAAGAAAGTCTGTGCTTGTAGAAGGGAAATTGCAGAAGATTATGAAGAAGTTGTTACCATATGGATAGATAAGTCTTTACACATTACACTTTACACAAGAAACGCTATAAGGAGGTACCAAGATGACACGCGTGAAATACGGCCCGGCTTCTAGGCGGCGCAGAAAAAAGATATCAAAGATGGCAAAAGGTCAGAGGGCTGGCCGTAGTAAATGGCACAGGATTACCATGGAGTCTGTCAATAAGGCCCTGGCATACGGCACCAGAGACAGGCGCGCTAAAAAAAGAGATTTTAGAAGGATGTGGATTTTAAGGATTTCTAATGCCTGTAAGGAGCTCGATATTTCATACAGCAAATTCATAAAGGCATTGACTGATGCCAAAATAAAGCTTAACAGAAAACTCCTGGCTGACATAGCGCTAAATGACAGGCCGGCGTTTAAGAAATTAGTGGAGAGTACAAAGAAAAAATAAGCTATCAACCATCAACTGTCACCCGAAGGCTTTGTATGCATAGATTGAAACCGCCGCAGATAATTATACTCAGTTTCCTTATAACGATTGTTTTAGGGGCGGTTATGTTGTCTTTGCCGCAGAGTTCCAGCGACGGGGTTTCTATCGGCGCAATAGACGCCTTGTTTACAGCAACGAGCGCCACATGCGTTACAGGACTGATTGTCAAAGACACTAGCATCGCCTTTTCCAGGTTCGGACACACAGTCATAATGTTCCTTATCCAGTTAGGCGGCCTGGGTATCATGACCTTCTCTACGTTTTTCGCCATACTCTTTGGCAGGAAGCTTACGCTCAGAGAGAACGTGGTCGTCAAGGGCGCGTTAGACCATCACAGCGTTGTCGGGTTAAAGACGCTGATCATTTATATACTCGCTATAACATTTGGCATAGAGGCCATAGGCGCGTTTTGCCTCTATTCAAGATTTGGCAATGTGTATTCATCCATATTTCATTCTATATCCGCGTTCTGTAATGCCGGATTTTCACTCAATGCCGCAAGCTTCGTCAAATACAGACAGGACGCCTATGTGAATCTTGTCATGGCCTCTCTTATAGTGCTCGGTGGTATCGGATTCATAGTTATTATTGACATACCAAAGATACTCAAGTGGTTCTTTAGAAAAATATTTTTAAGAAGCCATGAGGATATCAGGCATCTTTTTTCAAGGATAAGCCTGCAGACAAAGCTAGCTGTAAGCATAAGCGCCATACTTCTTTTGGCTGGCGGTATAGTGTTTTTTCTTATAGAAAATAACAGGATTTTATACGGGTACGGCCTTAAGGGCAAGATGCTGATGTCTTTCTTCCAGTCTGTTACTGCCAGGACAGCCGGGTTTCATACTGTCTCTATACAAAACCTGGCAAGCCCGACGCTGTTCTTTCTTATAATCTTAATGGTCATAGGCGCCTCTCCTGGCTCCACAGGCGGAGGTATCAAGACCTGCACTCTGGGGGTGATGCTTGCCTGGGCATGGGCCATGATAAGGAACAGGCCAAATATACATATCTTCAAGAGAAATATCCCCATGCCGATTTTTAGAAAGTCAGTCATGATAATAGGCCTGGCTGTAGCGTGGATAGTGGTTTTTACAATGCTTTTGAGTTTTGTTGAAGATAAAAACGAGGCCATGCCCAATTATTTTTTAAGGATACTATTTGAGGTGACTTCAGCATTTGGTACTGTGGGGCTTTCGACAGGAATAACTCCGATCCTGAGTTCTCTTGGCAAGGCCCTGATCATACTTACTATGTTTGCCGGCAGGGTCGGGCCTTTAACGCTCGCGCTCGCTCTCGCGGCAAAAGAAAACGTGACGTTTTATAAATATCCTGATGAGAAGGTTATAGTCGGTTAACAATGCGATAAGGAGACACTATCATGAGACAATTCGCGGTAATAGGATTGGGTAGGTTTGGATGGAGCGTAGCAAAGACTTTAAGCGAAAAAGGACATCAGGTGCTGGCAATTGACAGGAATGAAGAACTGGTCCAGGGCGCTTCTGATTTTGTGACAGAATCAGTGCAGGTGGACTCCACAGATGAAAAGGCTATGAAGGCTGTGGGCATAATGAATGTGGATGTGGCCATCATAGGAATAGGCACAAACCTGGAGGCGTCTATCCTTACAGCGTTGATTTTAAAAGAGCTGGGCATACAGCACATTGTTGCCAGAGCAGTCACTGAAGAACACGGCAAGGTATTAGAGAAGGTTGGCGCCACAAAGGTTGTGTTCCTGGAACGTGATATGGGCATAAGAGTGGCTAATTCTCTTTTATCGCCGTCAGTGCTCGAGCACATAGAACTTTCTCCTGAATTTAGTATAATGGAGACAGTACCTCCCCAGGAGTTTATAGGTAAATCTATACGAGACCTGGACGTAAGAGCTAAGCACGGACTTAATATTATAGGTGTACGCGGCAAAAAACCAAAAACACAGAATGGCACGTGCGAATTAAACGTAGCGCCCAAGGCCGATTATATTATAAAGCAGGGAGATATTTTTGTAATAATAGGGTCTAATGAAAATCTGGATAAGTTCAAGAAGGCATATCATATAGAAAAATAAATGAGGACACCCCGAATGCCCTTCGAGCTATATGCAGGGCATTCGGGGTTAATTCGTCTCGTCTCTTATGTTCGCTCGTTTCACTCGCTCCATAAGAGACGGACTCATTAAGGAGAGATCATGAAACTGTTCGAGAAATTAAAAGACATAGACAAGGCCGCGATTAAAGAGATAGTAGAAACACCCAGCTGGGATGCCTTAGAACAGGTCAAGATCAAGTATCTTGGCCGCAAGGGCATTATGCAAGATGCCATAAAGAACATAAAGAGCGTGTCTAAAAAAGACAAACCAAAGGTCGGGCAGCTTATCAATGAATTAAAGAATAAATTTACATCCCTTATCAAGGAAAAAGAGCAGTCTTTTATTGACAGCGAGAGGTCTATGTTTGGCAATAAGGACATAACTCTCCCCGGAGTCAAAAAAGAGATCGGCCATAACCACCCGCTGATAAAGACCATAGATGAGATCATAGACATCTTTGTCAGGATGGGTTTTAAATCAGTGGATGCCCCTGAAGTGGAAACAGAGTTTTATAATTTTGAGGCCCTGAACATACCAAAAGACCATCCTTCAAGGGAGACATTTCATACGTTTTACGTAGAAAATGGCATGCTCTTGAGAAGCCAGACATCAACTGCCCAGATAAGGATAATGGAAAAAGAGAAGCCGCCTTTACAGATCATTCACGCGGGTAAGGTCTACAGGCCCGACGCGGTTGACGCGAGTCATTCATTCATGTTCTACCAGATAGAGGGGTTTATGGTAGATGAGGGCATAGTATTTTCTGATTTAAAGGGCGTGCTGGAGAAATTCGCGAAAGAGTATTTTGGCGAGGAAGTAAAGATGCGGTTCAGGCCGCATTATTTTCCATTTACAGAGCCTTCGGCAGAGATTGATATCTCATGCTTTATATGCGGGGCTAAGGGGTGCAGGGTGTGTTCGCATAAAGGCTGGCTTGAAGTGCTCGGCGCAGGCATGATAAACCCAAAGGTATTCGATGCTGTAAAATATGACAGCAGAAAATACACCGGCTTTGCCTTTGGCATGGGCATTGACAGGATCTGCATGTTGAAGTACGGCATAGATAATATAAGATTATTTTACGAGAACGATGTTAGGTTCTTGAAACAGTTTTAACGAAAGAGGTCCCTCGTCCGCCTCAGGCGGACTCGGGATCAAATTTTGCTTCACAAAATTTGGGAGGGCTCATGGAAAAACTTGGAAGATTTTTAGGCGCGTTTTTATCTATCATGCTGTTTATGGGAATATGCAGCATTGCGGAAGAAATTACACTAACGACTTATTACCCTGCACCTTATGGCGCGTATAACGAATTAAGTGTGAGTCAGGCAGTATCGACAGATAACACTACGAATGCATTGGCTGTTTCGTCCACAGATGACGATACTTTAGCGCCAATCATTTCTGCCAGCGCAAGACTGAACGGCATGCTTTTGGGCTCTAATAACGCAACCGCTTCATATTATATCTTAAATGTCAGTTCAGGGTCACCTCTTACAAGCAGATTTTATGTGAGAAATGACGGCTA
Source organism: Candidatus Omnitrophota bacterium (assembly GCA_018901615.1). Taxonomy (GTDB): domain Bacteria; phylum Omnitrophota; class Gorgyraeia; order Gorgyraeales; family Gorgyraeaceae; genus JAHIEN01. Next base: position 4,685 of record JAHIEN010000034.1, read on the forward strand.
TGTGGGGATAGGCACTACCAGTCCTTCTGTTGAGTTGGAAGTTAGCGGGACAGTAAATGCTACGGCTTATTCAGTAGGTAATCCTGCGACGCCAGGGGCTGCTGGGGTTACGACTATTAACTATTTGAGACCTGATACGTCCACTGGCACTATTACTGTTATAAATGGAATTGTTACTGCAATAAATTGAGAGGTAGGTAGTTTATGAGAGTAAGCTTTGATTGGTTAAAGGATTTTGTGCCCATAAAAGGCGGGCCTGAAAAAACACAGGACGAACTTACAATGACTGGGCTGGAGGTGACAGCCATCGTTAATATAGAAGGCGATAGCGTGATGGACATAGAGGTTACGCCCAACAGGCCTGATTGCCTTTCTATTCTTGGCATTGCCAGAGAGCTCGCGGCCGCGACCGACAGGCAGTTAAAGGTGCCAGAGTCGATCAAAAAGAATTACATGAAGAAAGGCTCGGCTAGAAGAGGCGCTAAGATAGAGGTGCAGGACAAAAAGGCGTGCCCGAGATATGTTGGGTGTATTATAAAGAATGTCGAAGTCGGGCCGTCTCCAAAATGGCTGATCCAGAGGCTGAATGCCATTGGTCTCAGGTCTGTGAACAATATCGTTGATATTACAAATTATGTGCTCTTTGAATCAGGCCAGCCACTGCACGCGTTTGACCTTGATAAACTAGAGGGCCATAAAATAATTGTCAGAAAGGCTAGAAAGGGCGAGAGTATAGTCACGATTGATGGGATAAAAAGAGAGCTTGATCCGACAATACTGGTGATTGCTGATAGCCAAAGACCTGTAGCAATCGCGGGTATAATGGGAGGCAAGGATACCGAGATATCCAACGAGACTAAAAATGTGCTTCTCGAGAGTGCTTATTTTGACCCTATGACTATAAAAAAGGCCCAACGCGTGCTTGGCCTTGCTTCAGAGTCCAGCTACAGATTTGAACGAGGAGTAGATTTTGGCATGGTCCTGGCCGCCAGTATCAGGGCGCAGGAGATAATAAAGGATGAAGCAGGAGGAAGGCCTTCCGGCAAAGTAAGTGACATTGGCGGGAAGACAATAAAAGATAAAGAGATAATCGTTTTTCTTGATGAGATACCCAGAGTGCTGGGGATCGATATACCGTCAGCAAGGGTTATGGAATTTTTTAAGAGATTGGGTTTAAAGGCGGCAAGGCTACCTAAAAACAGGATCCTGGTAAAGGCCCCTTCTTACAGGCAGGACCTGGAATCTGAGATAGATCTTATAGAAGAGCTTGCCAGGCTCTATGGATATGACAAGATTCCGGCAAAATGCCCGCGTTTTACAATACAAAAGACATTCAAGGAAGAAAGAAAAGACCTTGTTGCGTTGGCCAGGGAAACAAAAAAGAGACTGCTCTCTCTCGGTATGAGCGAGATCGTTACATATACGCTCACGCCCAGATCTTCTATAGAGGCCATGGGCATACCTTTTGATAATCTGGTGCGTCTCAGGAACCCGCTCAGCTCTAACCAGGAGTTTATGCGGCCAAGCCTTCTCTCAGAGATGATGGAGGTCCTGAGCTGGAACCTTAACAGGCATAATTCCTTGCTCAAGCTTTTTGAATTGAGCAAGGTCTATTCAATGAGCAAAGATGGCCACGGGATTGAAGAGCGGACAAACCTTTCCCTGGGAGTAAGCGGGACTACGCCCGGCAACTGGAAAGAAAAATCAAGAGATCTGGATTTCTTTGACCTAAAGGGGGTCATAGAGATGCTGCTGCAGTTCCTCAATATCAAAAATTTCACAATAGAGAAGATAGATTCGCCTGTATTTGATGACACGATGTCAGGCGGGATTAAAATTGATGGACATATGCTTGGCGAATTCGGTGAGGTAAGACAAGGTGTGGCGAAAAAGTTCGACATAAAACAGAAGATATTTCTGGCTGAGATATCCATAGAAGGGATACTGAAATACGCTGACCTGAACAGGCGTTTCTCACCGCTTCCAAAATATCCTTCCCTCAAGCGTGATATATCCATGCTGATGGATGATTCTGTAGAGGCCAAAAGCATAATGGATGTGATACAAGAAAACGCAAACGACATGGTAAAGTCAATAGAGATGTTTGATATATACAAAGGCCAGCAGATAGAAAAAGGCAAAAAGAGCCTGGCATACACATTAGAATACCGCTCTGACGAAAAGACGCTGAAGGACGAAGAAGTAAGCAATGTGCATAAAGCCATACAGGAGGCCCTTGTAAAAAAACTCAAGGCGCAGATAAGATAGCATAGCGGCAATGTTGATTTATATGGTTTTTTGTGCTATACTACAATTGTCCCTGCGATGTTCGTGTTGAAGCGGAAGATTTTGGACCAACGCCAAAAAAAAGGGAGCCTGGCTTAGGCGTGGCTGTAGACCTTGTAATTTTAAATAGCAAGGGAACAATAAGCGCCTTACAGGGCACCCACCTGCTTTAAGGGTTCATTAATACATCCTTTCACACGGCATAAGTGGGGATTTATTTTATTTAGGTGAAAACTCTTAAAAGTTTTCACCTAAATAAAATATCCTGAGCGTAGTCGAAGGATTCTTATTTGAACATGTCCGACCTTTTTGTATCCCAGAAAAAACAATCGGAAAATCAGCCTTTGGCCGTGCGCATGAGGCCCAGAGACCTAAAAGAATTTGTCGGCCAGGCCCATATCCTGGGAGAAGGAAAGCTTTTGCGCAGGGCCATAGATGCTGACAGGATTACTTCCCTCGTGCTCTATGGGCCGCCTGGTACAGGCAAGACTGCCCTTGCTCATGTCATAGCAAGTGTCACAGATGCTTTTTTTCATGAGATAAACGCGGTTAGTTCCAATGTCCAGGAGCTTAGAGATGCCATAAGGGCCTGCAAAGAGCGTGCGAGAGTAAATAACAAAAAGACGATACTTTTTATAGATGAGATACACAGGTTTAACAAGGCCCAGCAGGACGTATTGATGCCGGATGTGGAATCAGGAAACCCTGTGCTGATAGGCGCAACCACGCACAATCCTTTTTTCTCGCTCGTCTCAGCGCTTATCTCGCGCTCCATTGTTTTTGAGTTAAAAAAACTTTCCAGAGAAGAGATAATCATTATATTAAAACGGGCTATTAAAGATAAAGATAGAGGCCTGGGGGGCATGAAGATAAAGATCCAGGAAGAGACCCTGGCGTTTTTAGCAGAGGCGGCAGACGGAGACGCCAGAAGAGCGCTTAGCGCGTTAGAAATAGGGGGTCTGACCACAAAACCAGGTAAGGACGATATTATAGACTTTAATATAAAGGCAGCGCAGGAGTCTATACAAAAAAAGGCTGTTGTATACGATAAGGATGAGGATGGACATTATGATACTGTGTCAGCTTTTATCAAGAGCATGCGCGGTTCTGACCCGGACGCAAGTCTCTACTGGCTGGCAAAGATGTTGTATGCGGGTGAGGACCCCAGGTTTATTGCGCGGCGCATTGTTATATGCGCTGCAGAAGACGTGGGCAATGCTGACCCGCAGGCCCTGGTACTGGCCAATGCGGCGTTCCAAGTGTCTGAATTTGTTGGTATGCCTGAGGCGAGGATCCCTTTGGCGCAGGCCGTATGTTATATTGCGTGCGCGCCCAAAAGCAACGCGGCTTACCTCGGCATTGATAAGGCAATGAAAGATGTCGAGGAGTCCAGGACAATGGAGGTGCCGATTCACTTGAAAGACGCGAACTATCCTGGCGCGAAAAAACTAGGCCATGGAGAAGGTTATAAATACAGCCATCAATATAAAGACCATTACGTGAAACAAGAGTATATCCCGGATAAAAAGAGATACTATGAGCCAACAGATTCCGGGTATGAGAAGAAGATAAAGGAATACCTTGATCGTATTAGAAACGAAAGAGGTTTGGATGAATAGAAGGGCTGTGGCGTTATTTTCCGGTGGCCTTGACAGCATGCTCGCGATCAAGCTCATGATAGAGCAGGGGACAGAGGTCCATGCCCTGAACTTCCTGACAGTATTCTGCACCTGCACCTCAAAGGGTTGCATGCATCAGGCAACAAAGGCGGCAAAAGAACTTGGCGTGCCGTTAAAAGTGATGAACATAACAATGGAGTATATGGAGATAGTCAAAAATCCAAAACATGGCCGTGGCAGGAATATGAACCCCTGTATCGACTGCAGGGTCTTTACATTTATAAAGGCCAGGGAGTATATGTATGAGATAGGCGCGTCGTTTGTCATAACTGGCGAGGTGTTGGGCCAGAGGCCCATGTCACAGAGAAGACAGGCAATGGAGACAATAGAGCGTGAATCAGGATTAAAAGGCCTTATCGTGAGGCCCTTATCCGCAAATCTCTTTGAACCTACAATACCTGAAAAAATGGGCATTGTCGACAGGGCAAAGCTTCTGGATATCCAGGGCCGCCAGCGCGAGCGCCAGTTTAAATTAGCGGAAAAGTTAGGCATCAATGATTATCCGTGCCCAGCGGGAGGATGTCTTTTAACAGACAAAGGTTTTTCTAACAGGCTGAAAGATTTGTTTAAGTACAGGACTGATTATGAACTTAGTGACCTTCATCTATTAAAGACAGGCAGGCAGTTTAGGATTTCTGAAAGCGCGAAGCTTATTGTAGGCAGGGATGAAAAAGAAAATAAAGCGCTTCTGAACTTTGCGGAGCCTGGAGATCATATCTTTGATGTCGTTGATATCCCGAGCCCGGTAGGCCTGGCAAGAGGGAGGCTGGGCGAAACAGAAATCCAGTCGATAGCCTCTATCATGACAAGATATTCAGACGCCCTGACAGAAAAGGCAAAGGTATCCTACAGGATACTACCTTCCGAACAATTGGAGACATTGACCTCAGCCCCAGCCACAGAACCAGCCCTAAGCTCAATCAGGATCTAGCACCTTAGACGCGGCCTTGCCTGATCATATTAAGGAGAAACGCCCTAAAAAAGCAGTAAAATCTCTTTCATAAGAGCTATTTCTGTGGTATAATTATATTCAAAGTATAAATAGGTCTATATAGCCTTAATAGAAGGGAAAGGCTATTTTTTTGGGTGGATTATGATGAGGATTAGAAAAGGGTACAATATAAGATTAATTTCTTTAACCGTGGCCTTTTGTTTTATATTAAATAGTAATATATATGCTACAGGTTCTCCCGTCAACTCACATCTTAGAGTACCCATGCAGATTGAGAAAAAAAGAATCTTTGAAGCACAAAGAATATTTTTACGAGATAAACTGAAAAGAATTCCGGCAGATGTAGCAATAACTGTTGGTTTGTCTACGATATTCTTGATATATGCTACTATAGGAACACTTGAACGACATAACTCCTCTGAACACAGGTTAAATGCAATAGAGTATGTAATTGATAAATTAACAAATTTCAAGTGTCAGCTCATCAGTCCTCACGCAGATGTTTCCAATATAGAGCCAGGAGATATTAATCTTTTATTATCTGCGCATGGTTCAAGCGGAGATTTTATAGAACTTATACCTGTTTTAGATAAAATTTTCGAGAAAGCAAAGAACGATAATAAAAAAATCATATTGTATACAGAAAATAGCCCTCCTACAACAAAAGAAGGTATAAGCGTTGTTTTTCCTGATTTGGATATTGAGAAAGTATTCGAAGATATTAGATATGAAAGAGAATTTTGGGAAAGGATAAAAGAAAGCCACAAAATATATTTGACTTATTACGAGCGAATTTTAAAAGAAGATGTAGAAATATTACCAGGTGAAGATTTCAAACTAGATTCTCAAATGGGCTTTCTTCTATTTATGCAAAGATATATGCAAGGCAAAAGTTTTGATGGTTACGATTTATCTGTTATTCCAGAACAGGCTTCTTTAAATACCCCGTTTTTTTAGCGATAGTGACCTCAAACAGAAGGGTTAATTAACTTTAGAGGCAATATACCTAAAAAGTAGTATAATGCCTAAAGGAGGTCACCATTGGAACCTATTATGAATACAAACTCAAAGAAAGAACGCTTAAAACTTACACCAGAGCAGCTCTTCAACGTCTACCTGGAATGCAACGCACCTGGCGCTCCAGTGAAGCCAATTCTGGAACGCTACGG
>JAHIEN010000035.1 GCA_018901615.1 Candidatus Omnitrophota bacterium
AAACCTCGCCGAAGCGGAATTCTCCACCTGTTAAGGGTGTGGAATTCCGTGAAGGCGGGTTAAAAAAGCCATGAATAACATTTTTAGGTTTGCGATTATTTTGTTGCTGGTGAATCTTGTTGCCGCTTCAATACTGGCAGGCGTTTATGGCATTACAAAGCCAAAGATCGAGGCGCATAAGATCCTGGCCCAAGAAGAGGCGCTTAGAGAGGTAATGCCTGAATCAATCGGAGACAGGCTTGAACCTATTAAAGAAGACGGACAGATAAAATACTGGCAGGTGTTTAAAGGTTCCTCATCCAGGCCAGCAGCGTATATATTTGTAGCAAAAAAATACGGGTATTCAAGCATTATAGAAACAATGGTCGGCATGAAAAAAGACGGCACGATTACAGGCATCAGGATACTCAGTCAGAACGAGACCCCTGGCCTGGGCGCGAAGATGATAGAAATAGTATCTAATAGAACAATAGTAAACGCTATAAAAAATATCTTTTTCAAGGATAAGAGTCCGGAAGAAAAAGCCCTCCCGTATTTTACAGAGCAGTTTAAGGGGCTCGATGTAAAAAAGATAGAGATATCTGATGGCGGCATACAGGCTATAACAGGCGCTACCATATCAAGCAAAGCAGTGGTTGATTCTATTAAGGCACATGGCCTGGAGATATTAAATGCTAAATAATAACCTTACTGTTTCACCGGCTCCGCATATCCGTTCAGGCATGACAACGCAAAAGATCATGTATATAGTGATCTGCTCGCTTTTGCCAGCAGGCCTGGCAGGTGTGTATATATTCGGGCTGAGCAGCCTGAAAGTCATCCTTATCTCTATAATCGCGTGTGTCATTAGCGAGGTCATATTTTTGGTACTGCGGAACAAGGACCCTAAGACTATCCTGGACGGAAGCGCGATATTGACAGGATTGCTCCTTGCCTATAACCTGCCTCCGGGAGTACCGTTCTGGATTCCAGTAGTAGGAGGTGTGGTCAGTATCATGCTTGGAAAACAGATTTTCGGAGGACTCGGGCATAATATATTCAACCCCGCGCTTGTAGGAAGAGCGTTTTTACAGATATCATGGCCTGTGTATATGACGACGTGGAAAAATCCCAGGTGGGCATTGGATGCTGTCTCGACCGCGACGCCTCTGGCCAGGGAAGGCGCGAGGAGCTTTACATACATGGATCTTTTTCTGGGCAATCACGGCGGATGTATCGGAGAGGTCTGTATAGTACTTTTACTCGCAGGCGCGTTAATATTACTATTTATGAAGATCATCTCTTTTCATATACCTGCCAGCTTTATCGGCACTGTAATGTTATTGGTCTGGATATTCGGAGGAAATGAGTTTTTTCAAGGGGACTTTCTATTTCATTTGCTTGCGGGAGGACTGGTGCTGGGGGCCTTTTTCATGGCGACTGATTATGTGACCAGGCCGCTGACAAAAAAAGGCAAGATCATATTCGGCATAGGGTGCGGCGTATTGACAGTGGTGATAAGATTGAAAGGCAGTTACCCTGAAGGCGTATCATATGCTATTCTATTTATGAATGCTGTTGTGCCGCTTATAGACAGGCACACAAAGACAAAGGTATACGGAGCGCAGACAGGCAAAGCGAGCCCTGCCTAATTTATGAAAAAATTATTACAGGAATTTTCAAAAGGGATATTTATGGAGAACCCGACATTCAGGCTTGCGCTGGGCCTGTGCCCGACATTGGCTGTATCCACGAGCGTTGTAAATGGATTAGGCATGGGCGTGGCAGCGACCTTTGTCATAGTCGGCTCAAACGTAATTATCTCAGCCATAAGAAATTTTATACCCGGTAAAATCAGGATACCGTGTTTTATTGTTATAATAGCGACATTCGTGACCATAGTTGAACTTATAATGAAGGCATTTTTGCCGGCGCTGTCAAATTCTCTCGGTATATTTGTCCCGCTTATCGTTGTAAACTGTATAGTCCTTGGCAGGGCAGAGGCATTTGCCTCAAGACACGGCATAGTAAAATCAATATTCGATGGCCTCGGCATGGGTGTCGGGTTTACTGCAGCGCTTGTCATTATATCGGCCATAAGGGAAATCCTGGGTAATGGCACGATAGTCGGCCTGATGGTAGCCAGGAGTTTTGAACCAGCGCTTCTTTTTATACTTGCGCCAGGAGCCCTTTTAGTCATAGGACTTCTTATGGGTGGTATAAATTTTCTGTCTGAGAAAAAATAAGTAAAAGGTGTAATTATGGAATTAAATCAATTATTCATGATAGCAATAAGCGTTATATTCATAAATAATTTTATCCTCTCGAGGTTCCTGGGGCTTTGCCCTTTCATAGGTGTGTCAAAAAAGACAGAGCCAGCATTTTACATGGGCCTGGCCGTGACCTTTGTCATGACGGCGTCTTCTGTGATTACATGGGCGGTCTATATCTATCTATTGGAGCCTTTTCACATAGAATATCTGCGCACGTTATCTTTTATACTGGTGATTGCGAGCTTTGTGCAGCTTGTAGAGATGTTTATCCAGAAGACAAGCCCTGCCCTATACAGGGCCTTTGGCATATACCTGGCCTTGATCACCACTAACTGCGCTGTATTTGGTGTAGCTGTTTTAAATAGCGAGATGTACCTGAAAACAACAGGCAATCCATTGAAAGGGCTTTTGTTCTGCGCCACGCAGGGTTTTTTTGCAGGCGTGGGGTTTACCCTGGTGTTACTTTTTATGTCAGGGATAAGAGAACGGCTTGAGCTGTGCGATGTGCCAGGCCCTATGAAAAACATGCCCATTGCCTTTATAGTGGCGTTTCTGATGTCAATGGCCTTCATGGGATTCAGCGGCTTCCGCTTCTAAGCGGTAAATAATAGATGAATATTTGCACTGAGTATATAGCGGGTAAATAGCAATGCTAATACCTATAATAGTGATGTCAGCGATGGGGTTATTATTTGGCCTGGGCCTGGCCTTTGCCTCTAATATATTCAGGGTCGGACTTGACCCAAAGATAGAGAGGATAATTGGCGCATTACCTGGCGCAAATTGCGGGGCATGCGGCAAGGCAGGATGCGCAGGCCTTGCTGAGGCAATAGCAAAAGGAGACGCGAGCCTTACGAGCTGTCCTGCCGGAGGAGAAGAGACCTATAATCAGATAGCCAGTATTATGGGCGTTGAGAAAAAGACAATGGCCAGAAAGATCGCTCGTATAAAATGTGGCGGCGGGGATCAGGCGAAAAATAAATATGAATATAAAGGAGTCAAGACATGCGCGGCCGAGGGCCTTATGGCAGGTGGCGGGAAATTATGTAATTTTGGATGCCTGGGTTTTGGTGACTGCGTAATGGTTTGTCCTTTTGACGCGATTCATATGGGCAAGAATGGCATGCCTGTAGTTGACTCTGAGAGATGCACAGCGTGCGGCAAATGCGTTTCAGAATGCCCTAAGAATATAATATCTTTGGAAAACGCCAGCGAGACTTATTATGTAAAATGTCTTTCACGAGATAAAGCAAGTTTTGTAAGAAATGCTTGCAAGACAGGGTGCATAGCTTGTAAAATTTGCGAGAAACTTTCCAAGGGCGCGTTTATGGTAGAGGACAATCTAGCAAGGTTAGATTATGATAGGGTAGATAATGAGGAGGAGCTGAAGTTATGTGTTGAAAAGTGTCCAACGAGGTGTATTATACAACTATAGGAGGGGATATGCTGGAATTGACAAAGGATAATTTTGAAAAAGAGGTGTTGAATTCATCAATACCTGTAGTCGTGGACTTCTGGGCAACTTGGTGCATGCCGTGCAAGATGATAGCCCCTATAGTCGAGGAAGTATCAAACGAATACGCTGGCAGGTGCAAGGTCGCAAGACTCAATATAGACGACGCCATGGAGATTGCCACAAGGTTTGGCGTAATGAATATACCGACTATAATATTTTTTAAAGGCGGTTCTGAATTTTCAAGAGTAATAGGAGTTGTTTCAAAAGATACGATCGCCGGTAAGATTAACGAAGCAATAGCCTGATCCGCCCGAGGCGGATTATTTTTTTGGGGGTAATATGAATATTGCTATATTCTGTTCAGGTAATGGCACGAACCTGCAGGCCATAATAGACTCGCAGAAAAAGGGCTTTATCAAAGCCGATATAAAACTGGTTGTCTCGGATACAGCAGGATGTTTCGCGCTGGAGCGGGCAAAAAAGGCGGATATAAAGACACTCGTTGTTGAAAAAAAGAATTTTTCTTCGCAAAAAGATTTTGAAGGAGCAATTTTAAAGAAACTAAAAGAAGAAAAAATAGGCTTGATAGTTCTTGCCGGCTATATGAGGCTCTTATCGCCCGATTTTATAAAGGAGTACAAAAATAAGATATTGAATATACATCCTTCGCTCTTACCTTCTTTTAAGGGTACGCACGGAATAAAGGAGGCCTTTCTGTACGGGGTAAAAATCACAGGCCCGACAGTGCATTTTGTGACAGAGGACATGGACGCGGGCCCTATAATACTACAGTCTGCTGTCGCTGTCATGGAAGACGATACAGAAGAGACCTTTGCCGGGGCGATTCACAAAGAAGAGCACAAGATATATCCAAGAGCAATACAGCTTTTTGTGGAAGGTAAATTAAAGATAGAAGGAAGAAAAGTAAAGATCATATAAGATCTTTTATCTTGATCTTATTTCTCCTGAATCTTTCCAGATCCTCTTTTGATAGATATATTTTTTTCCCGCCAGGCCGCGTATCAGTAAGTTCAATGCCTTCAAAATCCTCAAAAGAATACCTGTGCAAGACCACAGCCGACAGCTTCAAGATCCTTGAAAATATTATTTGATTATCTTCTGCCTCAGGTTTATTAGAGGCGATAGAAAATCTGAAACCTAATATTTTATTTACAGATAAGCCTTGGCAATCATTGACAGTGAATCTCCAGGAAAGTTTTTTATCTTCAGCGAAAGACATCTTGATCCTTCGCGCTATCTGCTGACTCAGGAACCAATCTAAGGTCAGTTCTCTTTTAGGGAACCCGTCTATAGCTATGTAACCCTGATCCTGATATTGATCGAAGGTCTCTTGAAGGTTTCTCTGGCGTATTTCTGTCCCTGAATAGAAATATTTCGGCACGATCTCTTTTACGGGGTTGGGAAACATTGACATATTTACAAGCGTCAGATATTCATTGCTGAAGCCGGGGGGAAATATGGCCCTGTATGCTTCAAATCCCGGCATGGGTTCGTAGAATTCTTTTGTCTTTACGTAAAAGAGGGCCTCTTGAGGAGATATCTCTTTTGACAACATTTCTATGACATCTATTTTTTGGGACCCGTTTTTACCAATGGAATAGATCGGATAAAATAAAGGTTTTAAATTCTGAATAAAATCAGCATTTTCATTTAACGCCTCGAAGAGTTCTTTTATTTTTGCCTCGCCCACGGCTCCAGGATTGAATCTGAAATCCCTGAGTATCCTTTTATGGTATTCGCCCCTTGAGATGTCAAAGAGCCTTACTCGTACCACGTCGTAAACATTTCCGGTCAGGACAAATTCCGCGCCTGTGGATTTTGTATCTCTGGCCACAAGGGTGTAGATCTTTAGAGGACTGTTACTACTCATCATGACTCTGTGTATTGAGAGGGCTACATCCTCTATTTTTTCGCCAGCGGTTTTATCGAGCTTGAGCTCTAAGTCAACAAGGCCTTCAATAGGTATCAGAACCCCGAGCGTTGTCCCGGTTATCTTTACATCTACATCAAGGTCATATTCATTTTTACAGAGATCGATTATAGATTCGGTTACTTTTTCTTTTGAGTAGGTAGGCTCGTTGCATGCTTGGGTGGATATCAATAAGAGGAGTGCTACTGAAAGTTTAAACCAGCGGGCTGTCATGCAGGCTTATAGCTATGCGTCTTTCCGTATTCTTTAAATATATCTTCGATCTCGTCGTATTCCAGTTCTTCTTTTTCAAGAAGCTCTTTGACGAACCGTTCCACTATAGTCCATTCTTTATTTAAGAGGTCCTCGACTTCTTTAAGGCAGGTGCTGATGATCTTCTGTGTCTCGTTATTCAGTTTTTCTTTGACAGACTCAGAGAGCTGGGATTCTGGTATCACGCTGTAATCTCCTACAAATCCGGCCCCGCTCATACCTATTTGCCATACCATGCTGTGAGCTATTTTCATTGCGCTGTTAAAGTCCGCTAATACCCCGTTACTCGTAGTGCCAGTATGTAATTTTTCCGAAACATAGCCGCCTAAACTTACTTTTATATCCGCTAAAAGAGCTTCTTTATTTCGAGTGTATAGCTCTTCCCGAGGCTGGCGGTATACCGCGCCAAGCGTCTCTTTACGCGATATGATAGAGGCCTTAAATACATCATCAGTCGGATGAAGTATGTACATTACTAAGAGATGTCCGGCTTCGTGGAATGCCACCATTTCTTTTTCCTCTTTTGTTAGTTGCTTCTTATGTTTTAGGCCCATGTCAATTCGTTCCATCGCCTCTGATATTTCTTTGTTGCCCACCGTGTCTTTTTTGTTTCTTGTCGCTATAAGGGCGGCCTCTTTTATGATGTTATCTATCTCAGCAGGCGTTTTATAGACTGCCTTTCTGGCAAGACGGCCTATGTCTATAGTTTTGTCATAGTTTACTTTTTTCAGGTAATATTCGAACACCTTTTCTCTGCCTTCAAGACTCGGCCTGTCTATGTAGATCTTCCTGTCAAATCGGCCTGGCCGCAAAAGCGCCTGATCTAACACCCCTTCAGCGGCATTTGTAGCGCCTATTATAATAACATTGAAATCTTTTTCTTTAAGTCCGTCCATTTCTGCAAGGAGTTGGTTTTGCGTTGAGTTAGTCTCTTCTCCTCCGCCCATAAAGCTAAATGAACGCGCCCTTCCGATTGAGTCAAGTTCATCGATAAAAACTATGCATGCGCCGTATCCATAGGCAAGCGTCCTCGCCCTCTTGAAGAGCTTCCTTACGCGGGACGCTCCGACACCCACGAATATTTCAGTGAATTCACTGCCTGACATGGATATAAAGGGAATAGCGGCCTCTGTCGCGATTGCCTTCGCGAGGTACGTCTTGCCACAGCCAGGAGGTCCGACCATAAGAAGGCCTCTCAGAATCTTGCCCCCAATCTTTAAGATGAGGGTGCGGTCTTTTATCAGATGCACCACTTCCGATGCCTCTTCCTTTGCCTCATCTATGCCTATCACATCATTCCAGTGGACATTTACATTCTGGCCTTTTATAGTGGTTTGTTTTATCCTGGTAAAGCCGCCTCTTAAAAATGTCATATACATAAAAACAAATATACCCGCGTGCACGCCGGAGAGAAGCAGGGTTATCGGCATCTGCGCGATCGTTAAATGACGATAGAATGATTCAAGGGACGTAAGCCCCCATATAGCCAGTATTATAAGCAGGGCAACAACAAAGATTATAACTATTTTTAACCAGTGCATCATAAAATACATCTGAATTCTTCGGGTCTTTAAAGTAGCCATAATGGTCAATCTCCTTTTCGTGATTTAGAGTATATCATATATGCTATATAGTGTCAACAAGGCCGCATTGACCGAATTGACTCACATTAAATGTTACCGAAGCGATAATAAAATTGAATCGTTGACTCATAATTCATGTTACCCAAGAATAAGAGCAGCAAAGGGGGTAATTCATGGGTCCACGATCAAAAAAAGAGTATATGGAAACTATCTGGCTTCGGTACAAAAGAACAAAAACGCGTGCGGAAAAATCCGCGTTGATTACAGAACTCTGCATAACCTGCGATTGGCATAGAAAACATGCCATAAGAGCTCTAAATAACTTCAAGCGCTTTACCAAGCCCAAGCCTAAGAAAAGAGGCTCACCCTCTATATATAACAAATCTTCTATAATTGAGCCATTAAAGCGTATCTGGCTTAAGGCTAATCTTCCTTGCTCTAAAAGGCTAAAGACTATCATTCCCTTGTGGCTGCCATATTATGCTGAAGAATTCGGGGCATTATCTTTAGAAGCCGTTAAAGCTTTACGTAAAATATCTCCTCCCACTATTGATAGATTACTTAAGCCCTCGCGCATTAAATACGGCGGTCGTGGTAGATCTACTACCAAACCAGGAACGCTCTTACGTAAACACATCCCCATTAAAACCAATCAATGGGATGAATTCCGCCCCGGCTTCTTAGAAGCTGACACTGTTGCCCACTGCGGCGATACCACAGAAGGTATATACGTTAATACTGTGGACTTCGTCGATATTGCCACCTCGTGGACTGAGCAACGTGCTGTCTGGGGTAAAGGAGAAAGAGCTGTATTAAAACAAATTGACGATGTTGAAGATGATCTGCCATTCCCCATTCTTGGCTTTGATGCTGATAACGGCAATGAGTTCCTGAACTGGCATTTATTCAGGCACTTTACTGAACGTAAAAATCCAATCCAATTTACTAGATCCAGAGCCTACCACAAAGATGATAATTCTCACATAGAACAGAAAAACTGGACTCATGTGAGGCAATGGTTAGGTTATCATAGATTCGATAATCCTAAGATTGTTCCTCTCATGAATGACTTATATACATCAGAGTGGCGGCTCTATCATAACTTCTTTTGTCCTTCCGTCAAGCTCCTTGAGAAGAAAAGGGTTGCTTCTAAGACTATTAAGAAGTATGATACGCCTAAAACGCCTTACCAGAGGGCCTTAGAATCAAAGTTTGTAGCGCCTTATAACAAACGGATTCTCAAAGAACAGTTTAAGGGGCTTAACCCCTTTAAGCTAAGAAAAGCTATGGAGAAAAAACTTAATAAAATATTCCAAACTTTACGTAGAGGCAACCGATGAAAACTTATCCACATATTAACATTGCTAACAAAGAAAGAAAAAGAACCAAAAAGAAAGAAAAACTACTACTGCTTCGGTAACATTCTATTATGAGTCAACTGGTGACAATGCTGGTCAGCTGTGTTAATATAAAAACTCATAACCTTAACTTGACCCCGCACCTTTATGCTTCGAAGAACTTCTTCGTGATAAAAAGGTGCGGGGTCAAGTTAAGCAAAGTCGGAGGAGATTTTATGTCTAAGGATACAGCCATTAAGAAAATCATAGGCCGTGAGATACTGGATTCGCGCGGCAACCCTACTGTAGAGGCCGATTGTATTTTAGAATCAGGCGTGATGGGCAGGGCCGCAGTGCCGAGCGGCGCTTCTACAGGGGAACACGAGGCAGTTGAGCTTCGCGATGGAGACAAGAAGCGCTATTCGGGCAAGGGAGTGCTAAAGGCGGTTTCTAATATCAATAAAGAACTTGCCTCGGTCCTTAAAGGTAAGGATGTCAGCGAGCAGGCCGCGCTTGATAAGGAGATGATAGCGCTTGATGGCACAGAAAATAAATCCAGGCTTGGCGCTAATGCAATATTAGGTGTATCTATGGCAGCAGCCAAGGCAGCAGCCAATTACAAAAAGATCCCGCTTTATAAATATCTGGGCGGGGAAAAAGCAGATACCTTGCCTGTCCCAATGATGAATATCTTAAACGGAGGTTCGCACGCGGACAACAATGTGGATCTTCAGGAATTTATGATAATGCCAAAAGGCGCAAAGACATTTTCAGAAGGGCTTCGCATGGGCGCGGAAATATTCCATAGTTTAAAAAAGATCCTGCATGGAAAAGGCCTTTCAACTGCAGTGGGCGATGAGGGAGGATTTGCGCCTGATCTGAAATCTAACGAAGAGGCAATAGAGGTGATCCTTGAGGCTATTGACAAGGCAGGTTATAAGGCAGGCAAGGATATATTTATAGCGCTTGACCCTGCGGCAAGCTCCTTTTACGAGAACGGAAAGTACATGCTCAGGGCAGAAGCCTTACCGGAGAAAAACGCGGATGATATGGTAAAGTTCTATGCCGACTGGGTCTCAAAATACCCGATATGTTCAATAGAAGACGGCCTGGCAGAAGACGACTGGGATGGCTGGAAGGCATTGACAGAAAAGATAGGCAAAAAAATACAGATCGTGGGAGATGATTTATTTGTCACGAACGTAAAACGCTTGAAAATGGGCATTGATAAAGGTATTGCGAACTCCATCCTTATAAAGGTAAACCAGATAGGCACTCTTACAGAGACAATAGATGCGATTGACATGGCAAGGAAAAATGGCTATACAGCTGTTGTGTCGCATCGTTCAGGCGAAACAGAAGATACCACGATTGCGCATCTTGTGGTGGCAATGGGCACAGGCCAGATAAAAACCGGTTCTGTATGCAGGACTGACAGGATCTGTAAGTATAATGAACTGTTAAGGATAGAGGAAGATCTGGCTGGCAGGGCTAAATACGGAAATCTTCCATGGCCAAAATAAGGATAAAACCTCTATATGTAGTGTTGGCTATTGTGCTACTAGTGATTTTTTTGCCAGGTTACGCTAAATTTATGGAACTCAGGGCCAGAAATATGGACCTGGAAAATGAAATAGAGCGCCTGGAAAAAGAGAATGTCAGGCTTTACAAGGAAAAAGAGAGGCTCGAAGGGGATATTGACTATATTGAAAAAATAGCCAGAGAGTCAATGGGCGTTGCCAGGGATGGTGAAATCCCTGTAAAGATCGAACAATAACCTTATATAGTGTTCGAGGTTAAACCTCGAACACTACCTTACGCAGTGAGGAATTTTCTTGTCTCACATTTTTTCTTGTAGTAGAATATCTGCGGCTACGATGGGGTAGTTAGTTGTTGATAAAGGCAGCTCGAAGAAGAGATGCCGGTTTTGGCGCAAAGAAGAATAATAGCAAGACACGAAGAAGTGCCTATTTTTGGTGTTTGACGTAGGCGAGAATCGTAGCAGAACACAGAGGGGACTATTATATCATGACGACAGAGAATACTATTAAAGTGGATGTGGCATTGGCAAAAGAAATGGGTCTTACAGAGCAGGAATTTGAAGGCATAAAAAAATTGCTTGACAGGACTCCTAACGTGACGGAACTCGGGGTTTTTTCAGCCATGTGGTCAGAGCATTGCAGTTACAAAAATTCCAGAAAATTATTTCGCATGTTTCCGACAAAGGCAAAACAGGTTTTAGTCGGCGCGGGCGAGGAAAACTCCGGTATTGTTGATATCGGAGATGGTTTAGGGGTCGCCTTTAAAATAGAATCCCACAACCACCCTTCTGCAGTAGAGCCATTTGAGGCCTCTGCAACCGGCATTGGCGGATGCGTGCGGGATATATTTACCACTGGGGCGCGTCCTGTTGCTGTTTTGGGCGGATTGCGATTTGGGAATCTGGATAACGAGAAGGTGAAATATTTATTTAAAGAGGTCTTCAGGGGATTGGCTCATTACGCGAATGTTGGAGAGATTAGCGCTGTAGGTGGAGACGCGTATTTTGATGAAAGTTATGAAGGCAATCCGCTGGTGAATGCCTTTGTTATTGGCGTGGTCAAGCAAAAAGATATTGTAAGAGGTATGGCATCCGGCGTGGGTAACTCTGTGTATTATATAGGCGGAGACACTGGCAGGGATGGTGTGGGCGGCGCAAGTTTTGCCTCCAAGGAAATCACAGAAGAGTCTGCTTCAACACCGAATGCTGTTGCTATAGGCGATCCTGAGCTCGGTAAAAGATTGCGCAAGGCATGCCTGGAGTTAATTGAAAAGAAGCTGGTCATCGGCATGCAGGATATGGGCGCGGCAGGGCTGACCTGTTCTTCCTGCGAGACAGCTGCGCGAAGCGGCACCGGCATTGAAATAGATGTGGCGCTCATTCCACAGAGAGAAAAAAACATGACGCCTTACGAGATCCTTCTCTCAGAATCACAGGAGAGGATGTTGGCTATTTTAAATGGAGGGAGCGAAAACGAAGCCCTGGACATATTGCGCAAGTGGAAGATCAACGCTGTTAAGATCGGGAGGGTAACAGGCGACGGCATTATGCGCGTGAAAGAGAATGGCGTTACAGTGTGCGAGGTGCCTGCAGAGGCATTGACAAAAAAGGCGCCGCTCTATGATAGAGAGATCAAGGAGCCTGCTTATTTAAAAGAGACAAAGAGCGTGTCTTTTGATTCTCTGAGCGAACCGGATGACTACAATAAGGTCCTGTTGCAACTCTTGGATCTTCCGACTATCGCCAGCAAGGAATCCGCGTATAAACAGTTTACGTTTGTTGAGAAGGACGAGGTGTTAGCTGGCGCAGGCTCAGATGCCGCGATTGTTAAAATAAAAGGGACGAAAAAGGCCCTGGCTATAAGCGTGGATTGTAACGGCAGGTTCTGTTATTTGAATCCCTACAACGGGGCCATGATGGCAGTGGCAGAGGCAGCTAGGAATGTGGTATGCGCAGGCGGAAGGCCACTCGCTATTACTGACGGGTTAAATTTTGGAAATCCTATGAAGCCTGAAAACTACTGGCAGTTTCACAAGTGTATAGAAGGGCTTTCTGATGCGTGCAAGGCGCTGGGTACGCCTGTTATCAGCGGCAATGTGAGCTTCTACAATGAAAATCCTAAAGGCGCGGTTGACCCGACCCCGATGGTGGGAATGGTCGGGTTAATCGAAGATGCGGAAAAAAGCGTTACGCAGGGATTCAAGCATGAGGGAGACCTCGTAGTGCTTTTGGGTGAGAATAAACCAGGCCTTGGCGGAAGCGAGTATTTGTATCATGTGCATAAGATGAAAAAGGGAGACCCTCAGATAGATATAAAGGCGGAAAAGGCGGTTCAGGATGCATGCCTTGAGATGATACAGTCCGGGATTATCAATAGCGCCCATGACGTTTCAGAAGGCGGATTGGCAACATGTCTGGCAGAATCATGCATTAGTGATTCCGGCCGCAAAATAGGGGCTGTGATCGAGCTTGATGATGTGAAAAAAGATATACGACTGGATGATGTATTGTTCGGCGAGGCGCCTTCAAGGATAGTAGTTTCCATTAAGAGCGACAATCTGGCTAAGTTAGAAGAGATTGCAAAAAAGCATTCAGTGCCATGCTATAAGCTGGGCAAGGTAGGCGGAGATAAACTCATTGTTAAAGATAATAAAGGTGAAACAATAAATCTCCCTGTGGGAACGCTGAGTGATGCATGGAGGAATGCCATTCCCAAAAGGATAAAGTAGTAACAAGGCATAGCCCCCTACTATTTTATACATTCGCGGCCACAAAACCGTCCGCCTAGGCGGATGGATAGGCAATGGCCGCTCAGTATCAATTTCAACAAACCTTAAGGCCGAGGAAATTGATTGACATACAACATATAGGGCTTTATAATATACAATACGTTTTACACAAGCAAATAGTTCTGACAAGTAGTTTATATCGCGGGGTGGAGCAGTCTGGTAGCTCGTCGGGCTCAGCAACAAGGGCGTCCTTACAGCAATGTAAGGAAAGATAACCTGTCAAACTCGGTGAAACCTTTGAAATGGCAATACCGAGCCAAGTCCGCCAGAATTTATGGCGGAAAGGTGTAGAGGCTAGATGATAGGTACCCTACAAGATAGGGTAAAGGTATAGTCCAGACTACAAATCTACATTTAGTAGAGCAGCGAAAGCTGTAGTAGTAAGCATAACCCGAAGGTCCTCGGTTCAAATCCGAGCCCCGCTACCATGGTTCGACGCACAAAAGCCGCTCTCGTTCAAAATCAAGAGCGGCTTTTGTTTGCTCACCATGGTCCTGAGCAAGCGAGCTCGAGGGCTTGATTTAGGCGAGCGCGTCGAAGGGCCAAACCCTGCGAAGCGTTAAAAAGGCGATTTTCTTTACAATTAGAAAGTCGCCTTTTTTATTTTTTAAAAAGTAAAGATTTTTGAAAGAAAATGACCCTCTCTCGTGTCTTATATAGTGTAAGAAAAGCTTAAATTTCGTTGTTGACAATACAACTAAGTTGTTGTATACTTTAGATAGGAGAGGTGGTGAGAAAATCGCATAATTTTTACGAATAGTTTTATTAAGAAAACCCCAAAGACTCCGCGGCACGAGATAACACTTGCAAGACAAAGAAGAAATGAATATCTGCAAAGAAGGCAGCATAAATGAAAAAAGTTCAAGAACATATTAATGAGAAGTTAAAAAACGACCCTGGATTTAAAGAGCGCCATAGTCTAATGTTGCAAAAACTTGAGGTCGGAAAGCAAATAATTGGTTACCGTATCAAGCATAATTTGACCCAGAAACAACTTGCTGATGAGCTAGGAATTACTCAACAGTACATTTCTAAAATAGAAGAAGGTAATTTTTCTACTCTTGATGCTGTCGGTCATGTTCTTTTTCAGATGGGATATAGATTGATATTAAAGGTGGAACCAAACAAGGCGATACCAGAGTCGGCATATACTTCTACGGAATGGGGGAAGATCGAAAAAATAGTTGCTGAAAAAGGCAAGACATACAAAACTGCCAAAAGGGCCAAAAAACACATCCAATCCTTATGAGAATTAAATGATGGCACCAATATGTAGTGATTTTCTATTGACTTAATAAATCTATATATGGTATATTAATCCTGCTATGATACTTAGATATTCACGTCCAATCATGGCTGGTATATGGTCTGACAAGAATAAATTCCAGAAAATGCTGGATATAGAGATTCTTGCCTGTGAGGCCATGTCTAATCTTGGGAAAGTCCCTAAAAAAGAGCTTCAAAAAATCAAATCTAAAGCAAGGTTCAATGTAAAGCGCATTGAAAAGATAGAGCAAAAGACCCGCCACGACGTAATAGCCTTTCTCCATAATATAGCCGAACATGTTGGCCCGGCCTCAAGGTTTGTGCACCAGGGCCTTACTTCAAGCGATGTTCTGGATACTGCGCTTTCTGTAATGATGAAAGAGGCAGCCGGCATACTGCTAGAAGACCTGAAAAAACTCAATATTGAGCTGCGCAAAAAGGCAAAAAAATACAAAAACACTATTATGGTAGGGCGTAGCCATGGCGTGCACGCTGAGCCTACTACATTCGGCCTTAAGATAGCGCTTTTTTATGACGAGATCAATAGATGCATTGAAAGAATAGAACGCGCGAGAGATGTTATAAGCTATGGAAAGATCTCAGGCCCTGTTGGGACTTACTCAAATATAGAGCCTTATGTTGAGACCTATGTATGTAAAAAACTGGGACTGAAGCCTGCCAATATATCCACGCAGATATTGCAAAGAGACCACCACGCTGATTACCTGTCGCAGATTGCTCTTGTGGGCGCGACGCTTGAGAAGATGGCGGTTGAGATAAGAAACCTGCAGAAGACAGAGCTGAGAGAAGTGGAAGAGCCTTTTTCAAAAGGCCAGAAGGGCTCAAGCGCAATGCCGCACAAACGTAATCCTGTTTTGTGTGAACGCATCACAGGCCTTGCAAGGGTCCTGAGAGCTAATGCAGGCGTTGCAATAGAAAATGTGGCGCTGTGGCACGAGCGGGACATAAGCCATTCTTCAGCTGAGCGCATTATTATACCTGACAGCACCATTTTATTGGACTATATGTTGAATGACATGACATTTATTATAAAAAATATGCATGTCTATCCAGATAGCATGAGAAATAACCTCGCCAAGACAAGAGGCCTGATATTTTCTGCCAGGATTTTAGTAGAGCTTGAAAAAAGAGGGGAGGAGCGCGGAAAGGCATACGATATTATCCAGAGATGCGCCATGAGGGTGTGGAAAGAGCACATAAACTTTAAAGAAGCGCTATGGAATGATAAGGATTTTACCAAGGTGATCAAGCCGAGAGAGATAGAAAAACTATTCGACCTTGGTTATTATGTGAAGCACGTGGACAAGATTTTCAAAAACGTAGGTATCTAACCAGAAAAAGGGACAAGATGAAAAAAGGTAAAAAAATATACGAAGGTAAGGCAAAGATCCTGTACGAGACAGACAAACCAGACCTTGTGATACAAGATTTTAAAGACGATGCTACCGCGTTTGACGCGACAAAAAAGGGCAGCATAAAAGATAAAGGTGTCATAAACAATGAGATCTCATGCGCGCTTTTCCAGCTCCTGGAGTCAAAGGGCATACCCACGCACTTTGTGAAAAAACTTAGCGACAGGGAAATGCTCGTAAAGAAGGTGGATATCATACTGGTAGAAGTCACCATGAGGAATATCTCAGCAGGAGGGTTATCAAAACTCCTGGGGATAGAGGAAGGTATTGTGCTTAAATCGCCTGTCCTGGAATACCATTATAAAAAGGATTCTCTTCATGATCCATTGATAAATGATGATCATATAGAACTGCTTGGGCTTGCCACGGCGAAAGAGATGAAAAAAGTAAAAGACTATTCATCCAGCATCAACGAGATACTCAAGGATTTCTTTAATAAGTGCGGTTTGAAGCTCGTGGATTTTAAACTGGAATTTGGCAGGCATAAGGGCAGGCTCCTTCTGGCTGACGAGATATCGCCAGACACATGCAGGCTGTGGGACAAAAAGACAAATGAGAAACTCGACAAGGACCGTTTCAGGCGGGACCTTGGCAAGATAGAAGAGGCATATCAGGAAGTTCTTAAAAGGATAAAATCATAAAAAGGACTGGAGTAGCGTGGAGTGGAAGATTGAGATAAAGAATAAAAGGGGTCTTTTTGACCCACTTGCGAACGGGGTCAAAAAAGATATCAATGACCTGGGTATAGTTGGAATTAAAAAACCTTCAACAGCTCAGGTCTTTATTATTTCAGGAAGGGACAGATAATGATTGACTATAAAAAGGCAGGGGTGGATATAGACAAAGGGAATAGGTTTGTAAAGGATATTGCTAAGATGGTTGCATCAACAAAGAGGAAGGAGATCTTGGGCGGTCTGGGCGGTTTTAGCGCGCTTACGACTATCCCAAAGAAATATAAAAATCCTGTGCTCGTTTCTTCTACAGATGGCGTAGGCACAAAGCTGATGCTTGCAGAGTTATTGGAAAAACACGATACGGTCGGCATAGACCTGGTTGCTATGTGCGTAGACGATATTGTAGTTACAGGCGCTGAGCCGATCTTCTTCCTGGATTATTTTGCCACAGGCAAGTTGAATAATAGAAAGGCGCTGGAAATCATGAAGGGTATTGTCAATGGGTGCAAACAGGCTGGTTGCGCGCTGATAGGCGGAGAGACTGCAGAACTGCCTGGCATGTATAAGGGCGAGGAGTATGACCTTGCTGGTTTTTGCGTCGGTGTGGTTGAGAAAGATAAGATCATAGATGGCGGGTCTGTTAAAATAGGAGACAGGATTATAGGGATCCAGTCAAGCGGGCTGCATTCAAACGGATTTAGCCTGGCAAGAAAGGTCTTTAAGAATGGCGAGTTAAAGGGCAGGATCGGAAGGACGCTTTTAGCCCCCACTATAATTTATACAAAGACAATTCTGAAACTAACAAGAAGCGTTAAGATTAAATCCATGGCGCATATAACAGGCGGTGGATTTTATGACAACATACCACGGGTTTTGCCTAAGGGGAAGTCTGCGCTGATATATAAAGAATTATGGGATGTCCACGCAATTTTTAAGACGATTCAGAAGAGGGCAGGGATAAGCGATCGAGAGATGTACAGGACATTCAATATGGGTATAGGCATGGCGCTTGTGGTAGACAAGAAAGATGTTAAAAAAACACATAGAGCTATAAATGGCTCACGCCTTAAATCCTGGACTATAGGAGAGATAGTTAAGGGAAAAGGAGAAGTTATTCTATGAGGGTATTGGTTGTAGGGAGTGGCGGCAGAGAACATACTCTTGTCTGGAAGATAGCGCAGGACAAAAGCGTAGAGAAGGTATTCTGCGCCCCTGGCAATGGCGGCATAAGAGAGCAGGCAGAGATAGTTAATATAAAGGCGGACGATATAGCCGGTCTTTTAAATTTTGCAAAAGAAAACAAGGTGGATTTAACTATTGTGGGGCCTGAAGCGCCGCTTGTTAAAGGCATAGTCGATAGTTTTCTGAAAGAAGGCCTTAGGGTGTTTGGGCCAACCAAAGAGCTTGCAATGCTCGAAGGGAGCAAGGTTTTCGCGAAAAAGGCCATGAAGAAATTCGGCGTTCCTACGGCAGATTTTGAAGTTTTTACAGATGCAAATAAGGCAAAGGACTATTTAAAGAAAAAAGGCGCGCCTATTGTGGTAAAGGCAGACGGCCTTGCAGCCGGCAAAGGCGTAATAGTGGCGCAGAGCGTTGAAGAGGCGGAAAAGGCAATAGACGATATATTGGTAAAAAAGATTTTTGGCGCGGCAGGAAACAGGCTTATTCTTGAGGATTGCCTCGAAGGCGAAGAGGCCTCAATACTTGTTTTTACAGACGGTAAAACCATAATGCCCCTGGTTACATCGCAGGATCACAAGAGGATCTTTGACAACGATAAAGGGCCGAATACTG
Organism: Candidatus Omnitrophota bacterium; assembly: GCA_018901615.1. Taxonomy (GTDB): domain Bacteria; phylum Omnitrophota; class Gorgyraeia; order Gorgyraeales; family Gorgyraeaceae; genus JAHIEN01. The sequence continues at coordinate 18,328 of JAHIEN010000035.1, forward strand.
GCGGTATGGGCGCATATTCTCCTGCGCCGGTTGTTTCCGAGGGGATATTTAATAATATTATTGAGGGAGTTTTTAAGCCGCTTATTAACGGCCTTGCAAACGAGGGCAAGATCTTTAAGGGCGTCTTGTACGCAGGCGTTATGCTTACAGAAAAGGGCCCGATGGTGCTTGAGTTCAACGTAAGATTCGGAGACCCTGAGACACAGGCAGTATTGCCAAGGCTAAAATCAGATCTGGTAGAGATAATGGGTGCTTGTATAGATGGCTCCCTTGATAAAATAAATCTTGAATGGGATAAAAGGCCGTGTCTTTGCGTGGTGGCTGCTTCCAGGGATTACCCGGGTCCTTATGAAAAAAATAAAGAAATCAGAGGCCTGGAAGAGGCTAAAAAAATGTGGGATGTAGTCATATTTCACGCAGGCACAAGCCTCGAGAACGGCAAAATTGTCACAAACGGCGGCAGGGTGCTGGGAGTGGCGGGCCTCGGGCATGATATATCGTCAGCCAAAAAAAAGGCATACGATGCTCTCGACAAGATTAAATTCGACGGGATTCATTACAGGAAGGATATAGGAGATAAGGCGATAAAAAAGAATGACAAATGACAAAATCCAAACCAGGAGGTTTTATGGTTAGAGAAAATAGGCCTTTAGTCGGTATTTTAATGGGTAGCAAATCAGACGCAGAGACTATGTTCGAGACAGAAAAATTATTGAAAGGATATAAGATTCCTTATGAGATAAACGTGCTGTCCGCGCACAGGAACCCGGATAAGGTCAGGCAATACGCAAAGAGCGCCAGTAAAAGAGGGCTCAAGATATTGATATGCGGGGCAGGCATGTCTGCCGCGTTGGCGGGGGTAGTAAGTTCATTTACTGATCTGCCTGTCATAGGCGTCCCGATTTACACAACAGCGTTAAAAGGCGTAGATTCGCTTTTATCAACCATGCAGATGCCGTCTGGTGTGCCTGTGGCCACAATGGCAATAGGAAAATCAGGCGCGAAAAACGCCGCGATTTTTGCCGCGCGCATTTTAAAAACAATTTAAGAATATTTATGCAGGCAAAGGTTCTAAAGATAGACCCTCATTTTCCGCAGAGTGATTTGATTAAAGAAGCTGCCAATGTCCTGAAAAAAGGCGGGCTTGTCGCGTTTCCCACAGAAACAGTGTATGGCATAGGCGCGAATCTTTTGGACAAAAGGGCAATAGACAGGTTGTATGAAATAAAGAAACGGCCGAAAGACAAACCGTTTACTGTCCATATCGCTAAATTTGAGACCTTAAAAAAACTCAAGATCAAGCTTTCAGAGAAGGCAGAAAGAATAGTCCATAAATTCTGGCCAGGGCCTTTGACTATCGTAGCTTTTAACGCTAAAAAAGAAAAAATAGGCCTGAGGATGCCCATGAATAAAATCGCCCTTGAATTGATAGATAAATCTTCTGTACCTGTGGTGGCCCCGAGCGCAAATCTATCCGGCAGGAAGCCGCCTGTTTCAGCAGGCGAAGTTATATCCGAGATGTCTGGTGTCCTGGATGTGATAATAGACGGCGGTAACAGCGAAGTAGGAACGGAATCCACGGTCCTGGATGTCACAAAAGATCCATTTAAGATATTAAGGCAGGGCGCCATATCAAAAGAGGAACTCTTGACAGATTTTCATGTGCTTTTTGTGTGTACTGGCAACAGCTGCCGGAGCGTTATGGCAAAGGCCCTGCTTGAAAAACTTATCAAACAGTCAGGACTGTCTGACAGGATAAAGGTCGATTCCGCAGGTACAGGAGGTTTTTTAGGTATACCTGCCGCGGAAAATACAATCCAGGTATTGAAAGAAGAGGGCGTTGATGTATCAAGTCATAAGGGAAAAGGTATTACAGGCGAGCTTTTAAAAAAGTCAGACATGATACTCGTAATGGAGCGCAGGCACAGGGATATTATTTTAAATAAGGTTCCAGCCGCAGGCCTGAAGGTACGATTGCTTAAAAAAGATTCGGACATACCTGACCCTATAGGAAGATCTCTCGAGGAATACAGGGATGTTCTCGGTATCATCAAAAACCAGGTGGAAAATATATTTTTAGAATTATTCGAAGATTATAAATAATCATTGAACCTACGCGGAATTCACGCGGGAGGGATGGGCAAATGAGAATAGCAATAGGCGCGGACCACGGGGGTTTTGAACTAAAAGAAGCCATTGTGAAATTTCTAAAGAAGAAGGGCCACGCGGTAAAAGATTTTGGCGCGTTTTCAAATCAAAGCTGCGACTATCCGATCATTGGATATAAAGTCGCGAAGGTAGTCGCGAAAAAAGGCTTTCCACGCGGGATAGTCATATGCAAGACCGGCATAGGCATGTCAATGGCCGCCAATAAAGTCAAAGGCATACGCGCGGCACTCTGTAGCAGTGTGGATATAGCGCGTTCAAGCAGGCTCCATAATGATGCCAATGTGCTTGTTTTTGCAGCGAATATAGTAAATGCCTCTAAGGCAAAAAAGATTGCGGCTGTGTGGCTTTCCACTCCTTCCTTGGGCGGAAGACACAGGAGGAGGGTGAATCAGATTAAAAAAATAGATAAACTTAAAAGGTAAGCGGAGGCAGAATGGACACGCTAAAAAAAATCGACCCGGAAATTTTTTCAGTTATAGACAAGGAACTTAAACGCCAGCAGGCCAATATAGAGCTCATTGCCAGCGAGAATTTTACAAGCCCTGCTGTGCTCGAGGCCCAGGGTTCTGTCCTGACCAATAAATACGCTGAGGGCTATCCATCGAAAAGGTGGTATGGCGGCTGCGAATATATGGATGAGATAGAGACGATTGCGATCAAAAGAGCAAAGAGACTCTTTGGCGCAGAGCACGTCAATGTGCAGCCCCATTCTGGCACGCAGGCCAATATGGCAGTGTATTTCGCGCTTCTAAAACCAGGAGACACTGTGCTGGCTATGGATCTTGCGTGCGGAGGGCACCTTTCACATGGCCTGCCTCATAATTTTTCAGGCAGGTTTTATAATGTAGTCTTCTATGGTTTGAGCAGGGCAAACGAACAGCTTGATTATAATGAGATATCTTCGCTGGCCCAACAGCATAAACCCAAAATGATCATAGCAGGCGCGAGCGCGTACCCCAGGACAATAGATTTTAAGAGATTCAGGGAGATAGCGGATCAGGTGGGAGCGTATCTCTTCGTAGACATGGCGCATTTTGCTGGCCTTGTGGCTGCGGGGCTTCACCCGAACCCTATGCCATACGCAGAGGTAGTGGCCACGACAACCCATAAGACGCTTCGAGGGCCGAGGGGAGGCATGATCCTATGCCGCAAAGAATTTGCAAAAAAAATAGACTCTGAAATTTTTCCTGGCATCCAGGGAGGGCCGTTGATGCACGTGATAGCCGCCAAGGCAGTGGCATTGAAAGAAGCAGAGGGCCCAGATTTCAGGGAATACCAGAAGCAGGTTGTGAAAAATTCTCAGGCACTGGCTGAAACATTGAAAACCCTTGATTTCAGGATAGTCTCAGGCGGCACAGACACACACCTATCCCTCGTAGATCTAAGCTCAAAAGGCCTTACAGGAAAAGAGGCGGCGGATATACTTGACAGAGTACACATCACGGTAAATAAAAATCTCATACCTTTTGATAAAAAGGGCGCTAACCTGACAAGCGGGATAAGGCTCGGCACACCCGCTGTTACAACAAGGCTGATGAAAGAGTCCCAGATGAAAGAGATTGCAGGGATAATAGGCCAGGCCTTGGTAAACAGAGGAGATAAAGAGGTAATCAAGAAATGCCTTGACAGGGTAATGGGCCTGGCAAAGAAATTTCCGCTTTATTCAGGCCTTAAACTTAAATAGAGGAGAGTAGATCATGAAGTGTCCATTCTGCGGTCACAAGGAAGACAAGGTGATTGATTCCCGCTCTTCGGAAGAGGGCAGGTCCATACGCAGGCGCAGGGAATGCCTGAACTGCCACAGGCGCTTTACAACCTATGAGAACATAGAAGAGGCGATCTTGATGGTGATAAAAAAAGACTCGCGCAGGGAGCCGTTTGACAGAAAAAAGATCCTGACCGGTCTTACAAAGGCTTGCGAGAAAAGGCCCATAAGCACGCAGCAGCTCGAAGAACTTATAGATAAGATAGAGTATACGCTTCAGAGCAAATTCGATAAAGAGGTGGAGGCGGGCTATATAGGCGAGCTTCTGATGGAGTTTTTATATGAGCTGGATGAGGTTGCTTACGTGAGGTTTGCCTCTGTATACAGGCAGTTCAAGGATATAAACCAGTTTATGAAGGAGCTCAAGGGACTTCTGAATCACGATAAATAAAGGTCAGTTCCCTGTATAGCTTACAAGCCTGGCCCGCTTTTTTAATTCCTCGAACCATTTGTCAAACGCTTCCTGTTTTTTCTTTGTTAGGATATCTTCTCGGAAATCTTCTTTTTCTTCCAGAAACTTGTTTTCGTCTATTGCCTGGTATTCATCGAGCCTTGCTATGACCCACGTCTCCTGCATCTTCACAGGCAATGAGATCTCGCCGGGTTTTAAAGATACGCATGATTCGACAAGACTGCCCGCAGGCCCCAGGCCTGGTATATAGCTGTCGCGTGTTATCAGTTCTGTCTGTTTTTGTTCAATGGGAAGTTCTCTGCAGGCGTCATCAAAGGTCTTCCCGGATTTTACCAGATTGTTTATGGCAAGGGATGTCTTTTGCGCCTCTTTCTCGGCAAGCTTGACAGAGTCGTTTTTTACGTAAAGGTCTCTGACAACATCTTTTGCCTCTATAAATTCCGGTATATATGATTTTCTTTTTTCCGCAAGCTGCATGACATAAAACCCATTATCTGCTTTTACCAGGACATTGGATATCTGTCCTGGCTCCATTTCAAATCCGGTTTTTGTGAATTCATAAGACCAGCCAATACCGGGCACTTCGTCTTGCATGCTGAAGAAACCTGTCTCGCTTGTCTCTAGGCCTAACGCCTTAGCAGTCTTGTCCAGGTCTTTTTTATCGCGCGCCATATCCAGCGCCTTATAGGCCAGTTCTTCAGCCAGGGACGTTTTGGTGTCCATAGCGAGCTTGTCCGAGATGCTTTTTTTTATCTCTTCGGTTAATTCTGGCATTTCCTCGGAGTCAGGTTTTTTATAATCATTGACATTTTCCTCAAAATATTTACTGGCAGCCTCTTCAGAGATAAATACTTCTTTGTCGAAACTGGAAAAGAGTATGCCTATGTATTTGACGTTTATTGCCTCAGGCTTTCTAAAGGCGTTTTTATTTTGATTGTAAAATTCAAGAAGCCCAGTTTCCTGATGCACGACATCTTTTTCAAAATCCTTGAAAGGGATAGAGGCGTAAGAAGCCTTTACCTTATCAAAGCGCTTTTTGTATTCTTCTTTTACTTCCTCATCCGTAATCGAAACCCCTGATGTGACGTTTTCCCTGAGCTTGGATATGCGTATATCGTCCCTTATCCTTTCTTCAAATCCTCTTGCCGCGTCTCTGACCATGGATTGGTAAAGTTTTTTGTCAAATAGGCCGTCTCTTTGAAAGACAGGGAAAGACGTTATTTTTTCCACGACCTCTGAATCTTTTACAGAGATATCCCCCCTTTTTATTTCTTCCAGTAGAAGCAGCCTGTTCCACGCCAGCTGATCAATGAGCTCAGGAGGTACATTGGCTCCAAATGTCCTCAGGGCGTAATCCTTTGTGACCTGCCACATGTCAGCGTATTCTTCAAAAGAGATTTTTTTATCAAAGATCTTTCCCGCGTAGCCAGGGCCTTGTTTCTTTTTGTCTCCGGATGAGCCAGAGCCCCATACTACAAAGGCGGGGATTATAATTATTGCCAGGCCCCACATTATACGCTTCATGTTCTTACGTTTTCGGAAAAATTTCAGTAGCATGGTTTACTCCTTTTAACTTGTTATATGGAATTTCAAAAATTCTAATTCTTATTATATACTTTATAGCGGTAAAAATCTATGTTAAAATAAGTGAGGACGTTGGTTATGGAGCGCGAAGCGCGACATAACCAACTGTCCGAACTTATCCCGCACCTTTTTGGTATTTATCGATTTAGAAAATGATATAACTCTTAAGATAAAGGTGCGGGATCAATAGGTGGACTCATTCTATGAAAAATCAGGTCATTGCTGACATTTTCAGGGAGATCGCCGAGATGCTGGAGATAAAGGACGAGAACGTGTTCAGGATCAGGGCGTATGAACGCGCCGCGCGCAATATAGAATCCATGCCCGAAGACATAGAGCTTTTCATAAAAGAAAACCGGGTTAAGGATCTCCCGGGCATAGGCAATGACCTGGAGGCAAAGATAAAGGAGATAGTCGCGACAGGGGGGCTAAAATACCTGGATGAGTTAAAAAAAGACGTGCCCCAGGGTATCATTGACATGCTCAATATTCCAGGCGTCGGCCCAAAGACAGCAAAGCTCTTGCATGAAAAATTAGGCATAGTCGATATTGTGATGCTTGAACGCATGGCTCATGCAGGTAAAATAAAGGTCCTTCCAGGCATGAGAGAAAAGACAGAGGAAAATATCTTGCGCGGGCTGGAGATTTTGAAGCGCGGCAGGGACAGGATGGATATCAAGACAGCCTCAGATATTGCCTTCTCATTTGTAGGCCGTCTTAAAAAACTCAAAGAGGTTAGGAAGATAGATACAGCCGGCAGCCTGAGGAGGATGAAAGATACTGTCAGGGATATTGACATCCTGGTATCTTCAGAACAACCTGAAAAGGTGATGGACGCACTTACATCTTCGCCTGATATAAAAGAGGTCCTGGCAAAAGGCCCTACCAAGGCGTCAATAATTACTAAAGACGGCACACAGGTGGATGTGAGAGTGGTGGAGCCCGCCTCATACGGCGCGGCGCTTTTATATTTTACAGGGTCCAAGGCGCACAATATAAAATTGAGACAGTTGGCAATAAAAAAAGATCTAAAACTCAGCGAATATGGGATATTCAGGAAAAAGAAGGCGATAGCTGGAAAGACTGAAAAAGAGATGTACGATACGCTCGGTCTTGATTATATAGCGCCTGAATTACGGGAAGATAGAGGGGAAATCGAGGCCGCTGAAAAAAAAAGACTTCCCATGCTGGTAGAGCTGAAAGATATAAAAGGCGACCTTCACGCCCACTCTACATGGTCTGACGGAGGGAGCTCAATAGAAGAGGTTGTCCTGAAGGCAAGAAGGCTTGGTTACGAGTATATTGCCATCACAGATCACTCGCAGGGCCTGAAGATAGCAGGAGGCCTGAGCGATAAGGAACTTGATATAAAGAAACAAGAGATATACAGGCTAAGGAAAAAATACAGTGATATAAAGATACTTTTTGGAGCCGAGGTGGATGTAGATTCTGACGGAAACCTGGATTATCCCGACGATATCCTGAGAGAAATGGACATTGTCATAGCTGCGATACACATTGGCTTTAAACAGTCGCCTGAAAAGATTACGAGACGCCTCACAAAGGCCTGCCAGAATAAACACGTGGATATCATCGCGCATCCGACAGGCAGGTTATGGGGGGCGAGAGAGCCGTATGAACTGGACTTTGAGGAGATCTTCAAGGTTGCCAGTGATACATCCACGGCACTGGAGATAAACAGTTTTCCTCAGAGGCTTGACCTGAACGATATATATTCGAGGATGGCAAGGGACGCAGGGGTGCTGATAGCGGTTAATACAGACGCCCATCTTGCAGAGCAGCTCGAGCTGATGAGGTTTGGCGTAGCCACTGCCCGCAGGGGATGGCTGGAGAAAAAGGATATATTGAATACACTTTCCTTTGGCAGGTTGACGCAAAAACTCGGTATTGACTGGTAATGCCCGATTTGTTATAATAAGCGAGGACATAGGTTATGGAGTCGAGGTGTTATATGGTGAAAAAGGTAGGGTTTCTGTCGCTTTTAGTAGTCGCGTTGATCTCTCTGAGCGTATTCACCCTTAAGGGATTCGGCAAAGAACAGCGGTTGGATAATAAGGGAGAGATTGACGTAATCTCAGAGAAGGTAGACGAGGTCTTAAAAAATCAACAGGACATAATAAAACGGCTTGAAGATATAAGAGAACAACAGGATGTAATAAGGGTAAGGGCTTCGCGCAGGTAGCGCATACAGGAGGATTTTGTGAGCAACGGAAGCGAAGTCTCTATCATTATATCTTTCACTGCCGGGATCCTGACGTTTTTATCCCCCTGCATCCTGCCTCTTTTTCCGTCGTATATAACCTATATAACAGGAAAATCTTTTAACGACATAAAAGGCAGTGGCGCCTCTTTCAATATAAGGAAGGCCACGGTCCTGAACTCGCTCTTTTTCATACTCGGGTTTTCCATTATATTCATGCTCCTTGGCGTTACTGTCATGTACCTGGGAAGTTTCTTTGGCTTAAAGAGGTTGTGGCTTCAAAGGATAGGGGGGTTACTTATAATATTATTTGGCCTGCACATATCAGGCCTATTTAATATAAAGTTTTTGAATCACGAGAAAAAACTGGATTATGGCAGAAAGAGATTCGGATATCTTGGCTCGTTATTGATAGGCATGGCCTTTGCTGTGGGATGGACACCATGCGTGGGGCCGATACTTTCAAGTATACTGGTTTACGCGTCCACGCTTCAAAGTTTGCCGCGCGCGGCAATGCTGTTATTTTTTTATTCGCTTGGCCTGGGTGTGCCGTTTTTCCTGGCAAGCCTTGCAGTGAACCAGTTTCTATTTCTCTTTAACAGATTCAAGGGATTTATGAGATTTGTCCCCATGGTTACAGGTATATTTCTGGTCCTGATAGGGGTATTGCTTTTTTTGGGGCAATTTTCAATGCTGAGCAGTATGTTTTCATCTTAAGTCTATAGACTCATGTCCGATAAAGGAGTTAAATGAAAAAACTTTTTATAGTCATAGTGATTTTAGTTTCTATCTCTACGGTATTCTTGGTTGTTAATATTATAAAGACCAGTAAGGCTCCGGAAATCAAAGAGGCAGTTGAAAAACCAGTTTATGACCCTGCGCCGGATTTTGCGCTCATGGATATATTCGGTAAAGAACAAAGGCTTTCAGATTTCAGGGGCAAGGTAATCATACTTAGTTTCTGGGCCACGTGGTGCCCTCCATGCAGGAAAGGGATCCCGAATTTTATAGAACTCTACAATGAATACAAGGACGACGGCCTTGAAATAATAGGCATCACCTTAGACTGGAATGCCGCTAGACAAGCGCCTCCTTTTGCCATTGAGAACGGTATAAATTACACGATATTAATAGGCAAGCAGGAAGTATCTGATCTCTATGGCGGCGTAGTCTCTATACCCACAACATTTATAATAGACAGAGACGGCGGCTTGAAAAAAAGATACATAGGCTATCAGGAAAAAGATATATTCGAGAGAGAGATCAAGGAGCTTTTATGATAGTTACTCAGAAAAAAGAGTTTAGTGAGATATTAAAATGTCTTGGGCCAAGAGGCAGGGTTTTTATAGTTGGTTGTGGTGATTGCGCCACTACCTGCAGGACAGGAGGAGAAGCGGAGGTAAAGGAGATCAAAAAGCTCCTTGAAGAAAAAGGCAAGACAGTTACTGGTTGGGCCATACCAGATTCGCCCTGCATAGCCAGTCAGGTCAAATCGCATTTTGCCAAAAATAAAAAGGCTGTGGATGAGGCAGAGGCCTTTGTGATACTTGCCTGCGGGTTGGGCGCGCAGTCTGTCCTGGATAATGACAGGCTGGCCAGGCCAGTATGCGTTGGGTGTGATACCATGTTCGGCTCTATTCTCGACAAGACAGGCACTGTTTTGTCTGAGAGGTGCGCCATGTGCGGTGATTGTGTTTTGAATATTACAGGAGGTATCTGTCCTGCGGCTCGCTGCGCAAAAGGACTTTTAAACGGGCCATGCGGCGGTTCTGATAAAGGCAAGTGCGAGGTAGATAAGGAAAAAGACTGCGCGTGGATACTGATTTACAACAGGCTCAAGGAGCTTGGTATGCTTGAAAACCTGAAAAGCGTGAGGCCTGCAAAAGACCATTCGAAGAGCAACAAGCCGAGAGAGATAGTCATAAAGCAGTAAAGAGAGCGTAAGTCATGGATAGTTTTAATACGCAATACAGCGAAAAGGTAATGGAACATTTTAAGAATCCCAGGAATATAGGGGAGATCCCTGACGCAGATGGCATCGGCAATGTCGGAAATCCAGTCTGTGTAACTCCGAACACGCTTATATATACAAATAATAAAATAGACAAAATTGCTAATATTAGTATAGGCCAAAGAGTATTAGGGCATGATGGATTTTATCATAAAGTAAACTCTATACATAAAAGACATTATAGAGGCGAGATTTATTCAATTTCAGGACGTACTCTTGGCGAGACTGTTGTTACGCCAGAGCATCATATCTTATCTATAAAAGCAAATCACTTAACATATAAATTTAGTTCATATAAATCTTGCATAGTCGACTGGCATACTCCTGAAGAATTAAAGAAAGGAGATCTTTTATTATACCCTATACCGAAAGAGGTCATTAATCTCAAACATATTGCTTTAAATATAGAGAAACCAAAATTGGATTTTAAAAGTAAGGACCTGCCTGGAAAGATAGTTGTAAGTAAGGATTTTTTAAGACTAGCTGGATATTATCTTTCCGAAGGTTATGTAAGGACTGATAAATGCAAGGGAACCGTAGGTTTCGTTTTTAACGACAAAGAAACTATGTATATTAAAGATGTAATTAGATTAATGAGGAAAAGTTTTGGATTGACTCCCGCAGGATATAGGCCCCGGCATAATTCCGTGAATCTTGTGTTTTACAGTGCAAGACTTGCTAGATTTTTTGAGAGAGAGTTTGGCAAAGGAGCAAAGAATAAATCCGTTCCTCAATGGGCCATATCCCTCTCCTTGGATAAACAAAAAGAACTTCTATGTGGTCTTTGGAGAGGCGATGGATATATAAAGGACAGTGGTGCTAAATTTGTTACGATTTCTAAACAGCTTGCTTATTCAATACGACTTTTACTTCTACGGCATAGAATAATATCTAGTTTTCTAACAGTGCCGAAAAAAGGAATTCATAAGGAGAATTATTGTATATATGTAAAAGAAGAAGAATCCTTAAAGAAATTAGCTGAAATTTATGGAAAGAAAATAAAACGTTTACCAAAATTGAAAAATACCCATAAAACTTGGTTTGACGAAAATTTTTATTACACACCGATTAAAAGAATATCAACTTCTAAGTATAAGGGGCTGGTATATAATTTGGAAGTAGATGAGCCTCATTCTTATATTTCTAATTCTGTAATTTTGCATAATTGCGGCGACATCATGAGGCTGTACATCAAGGTGAAAGACGATAAAATCGTAGACGCGAAGTTTAAGACTTTTGGGTGTGGCGCAGCTATATCCACAAGCAGCATGGTGACAGAGCTGGTAAAGGGAAAGACTATAGAAGAGGCCCTTAAAATCTCGAACAAGGCTGTGGCAGAGGCGCTCGGAGGATTGCCTCCTATCAAGATGCACTGCTCGGTCCTGGCAGAAGAGGCATTGAAGTCAGCAATAGACGATTATTTAAAAAAGAAAAAGTAACACGTCTCTAAAAGAGGAGCAAAGTGAATGGTTAAAGAAGTGATTTTTGGAATGTTAGGGGGATTAGGCTTGCTTCTCTTCGGCATGACGCTTATGACCGAAGGCCTCCAGAAGGTAGCGGGCGCCAAGCTTAAGCAGATATTAAAGCTGCTGACAGATAAGCCCTTGGTCGGCGTCCTGGTAGGGACAGGTGTAACAGCTATTGTACAATCTTCAAGCACTACCACTGTTATGGTAGTTGGCTTCGTGAACGCCGGGCTTATAAGCCTGAGACAGGCGATAGGCGTTATAATGGGGGCAAATATAGGAACTACTATTACAGCCCAGTTAATAGCGTTTCATCTGGATAAATACGCTTTACCTGCGATAGGCATAGGCTTTGCCCTGATGTTTTTCGGAAGACAGCGCAAGATGAAATTCTGGGGCCAGGTGTTGTTAGGTTTTGGGCTTTTGTTTTTCGGACTTGTTGTGATAAAAGACATGCTCGCTCCTTTAAAGGAGATGCAGGAGGTGTCGGATTTTTTTTACAGGTTCAGCGCGAATCCAATGCTGGGCATATTGGCCGGTTTAGTCATAACGCTTCTCTTGCAGTCCTCGAGCGCTGTGGTGGGTTTTATACAGGCTCTCGCGCTTATCGGAGTTATAGATTTTCAAATAGCGATAGGCGCTATGCTGGGCAGCAATATCGGAACTACCATCACGGCCCAGCTCGCGTCCATAGGTTCGAGCATTACAAGCCGCAGGGCGGCGATGGCGCATACATTATTTAACGTCCTGGGTGTCCTGATAGTAATCCCGTTTTTTCTTAGCGGATTCTTTGAACGCATAGTTGATATGATAACACCGGGGGTTGTCAATAACATGACTGTCATGAGACATGTTGCCAATGCCCACACTATTTTCAATGTCTTTAATACGCTCTTGTTTCTGCCTTTTGTAGGATTGTTTACCAAGCTGTCGACTTTATTTGTCCCTGGAGAAGTTGAAGTGGATCATGCCCAGCCAAAATATCTGGAAGAGCATCTCTTGGCCACGCCTTCTATAGCGCTTGACCAGTCTGTAAAAGAGATCGTAAGAATGCTTGGGATCTCCAGGGTAGCTGTAAAAGAGGCAATGAAAGGGTTTTTTGACAAAGAACCGAAGTTTTTTAACAAGGTCAGAAAAAAAGAAGACGCGATAGATAATCTTCAGGTCGAGATCACTAATTATGTGGTCAAGATTTCGCAGCATAGCCTTACGCCTGAAGAATCCGAGAGATTGCCGATTCTTTTGCATTCAGTGAATGACGTTGAAAGAATAGGCGACCACGCGGAAAACCTGGCAGAGCTTGCGGAAAGGGCCCTTGAGGAGAAGCTGCCTTTCAGCGACAGCGCCATAAATGATCTGCACACTATTTACAACGAGGTCGACAGCATGATGGAGGATGTAAAGGAGGCCTTTCTGGCTCAGAATGAAGAGCGCGCCAAAGACGCCCTTGTCAGGGAAGAGACCATAAACAGGCTCCAGATCGCCTTGAGGACAAACCACATCCAGAGATTGGGCGAAAAGTATTGCGTGCCTCTTTCAGGAGTCATCTTCCTGGATTTTGTAAACAACCTTGAAAAGATAGGGGATCACCTTACAAATGTTGCGCAGGCAGTCAGAGGCGTGCTTCACTGGGACAAGATGAAAAGCGCAGATGAATAAAGAAGACCTGAGAAAAAGCATGAGAAAGAAGTTGAATAAGCAGACGGTATCAGAAAGGAGAACAAAAAGCAGGCTTATACAGAAGAAACTATTGCGGCAGGAGGAATTCCTGTCTTCTAAATGTGTGATGTTGTACGTATCTAGAGGTACGGGCGAAGTGAATACAGGCCCGATAATCAAGAAGGCCCTGAGTATGGGCAAGAAAGTAGCGTTGCCAGTTACTGTGGTAAGGGAGAGAAAAATAAAACCTGCGCGTTTACTAAGCCTAAGGCAAGGCTTTATAAAGAGCCAGTATGGTATATATGAGCCTAAGGAATCCAGGCGCGCAAGACCTGTCAGGATAAAAGATATAGATCTGGTAGTGGTCCCGGGCCTAGCATTTGACAAAAACAAGAACAGGCTTGGAAGAGGCCAGGGTTATTACGACCGCTTTTTAAAGCGCATATCAAGCGCTGTTCCTAAGATAGGTCTTGGTTTTAATTTTCAACTATTAAAAAATCTCCCCACCACAGCCGATGATGTCCCGCTGACCGGGATCATCACTAACTAGGGCGCCTACTTTTTAAATATACCCTTCGACGCGGCCTTCGGCCTTGCTCAGGATCTGCGGAAAATCGCTTAGAGTTTCGCCAAAGGCGATTTTCCTTGATAAAATCAGGAGGTGCTTAAATCATGGAAGCCAACTTAAAGATGCTTGTCAATGTGATAGAGGTGTTGGTTTTTATTCTAACGTTTTTCGCGGGATATTTTATAAGGAAGTTTTTCTCAGAGAGGCACCTGAGGGAAACAGAGGAAAGGGCCGGTAAACTTCTTGAAGAGTCAAAGAAAGAGCTGGAAAACAGAAAAAAAGAATTAGAGCTTGAATCCAAAGACCTGAAGTTCAGGCTGCGCTCGGATTTTGAAAAGGAGACAAAAGACAGACGCCAGGAACTTTCGAATCTAGAGAAACGCCTGGCGCAAAAAGAAGAGAACATAGACCGCAAGGTCGATATACTGGATAAAAAAGAAAAAGAGATATCAAGGAGAGAAGGCCTGCTTGTGGATAAAGAAAAGTCTATAGAGTCTAGGCAGGGTGAGCTATCCAGGCTTCTTATAGAAGAGAAGCAGAAGCTGCAGAGGATATCCGGGCTGAGCGTGGAAGAGGCAAAAAAGCTGTTCCTGCGGAGAGTAGAAGACGATGCCCAGCGTGAGGCGCAGATACTTTTCAAGGAGATACAGGATAGGACCAGGGTATCCGCTGACGACAAGGCCAAAGAGATACTGGCTGTTGCCATGCAGAAATGCGCGGCCGAACACGTTACAAATACAACGGTGTCTGTTGTGCCATTGCCGAACGATGAGATGAAAGGAAGGATAATAGGCAGAGAAGGCAGAAATATCAGGGCGCTGGAGATCGCGACAGGCGTAGACGTGATTATAGACGACACGCCAGAGGCGGTTATACTCTCCTGTTTTGACACTGTAAAGCGCGAGATAGCAAGGATAAGCCTTGAAAGGCTTTTGCGCGACGGAAGGATACATCCTGGCCGCATAGAAGAAGTCGTAGGCAAGGTAAAACAGGAGATGGCAAATAATATTAAAGAAGAGGGAGAGCACACTATATTCGAGTTAGGCCTTCAGCGCGTGCATCCTGAAATTGTAAAACTTATAGGGAGGCTTAAATACAGGACCAGCTATGGCCAAAATGCCCTTCAGCACATGAAAGAGGTCGCTCTTTTAATGGCTGCCATGGCAGGAGAGCTGTCGCTGGATGTAACGCTCGCAAAGAGGATAGGCCTTCTCCATGATATAGGCAAGGCAGTTACCCATGAAGTGGAAGGTCCCCACGCAAAGATAGGCGCGGACCTGGCAAAAAAATACGGCGAAATCCCTGATATCTTAAACGCCATATCATCCCACCATGAGGAAGAAGAGCCTGCCTCAATATATGCGGTGCTCTTGCAGGCTGCTGACGCTGTAAGCGCGTCAAGGCCTGGGGCGCGCAGGGAAACACTTGAAAATTATATAAAACGCCTTGAGAAACTGGAATCTATCGCTGATTCATTCAAGGGCGTTGAAAAGGCGTATGCCATACAGGCTGGAAGAGAGATAAGGATAATCGTACAGCCTGAGAAGATAAGTGATCTGCAATCAATAGGCCTTTCAAGGGAGATAAAGAAAAAGATAGAAGAAGGCCTTGAATACCCTGGCCAGATAAAGGTCACGGTTATCAGGGAGACCAGGGCAATAGAGTATGCAAAGTAAAAAGGTGAGCTTATGAAGATCCTCTTAATTGGTGACATTGTCGGCAGACCCGGACGGGAAGCTGTTAAAAAAATAGTCCCTGAGCTCCGCAAAAAATATGGCATAGATTTTGTAGCGGCGAATGCCGAGAATGTTGCTGGCGGTTCTGGCCTTACGCCTGACAGTGTTGATGAATTGTTTGACAGTCAGGTTGACTGCCTGACCTCCGGAGATCACATCTGGAAGAAAAAAGAGATATACGAAAGACTTGATAAAGACAATCGCATTCTCAGGCCCGCGAATTTTCCAGGGTCATGCCCGGGGAGAGGTTCTGTTGTTATTAAATCAAATACAGGGGTCTCAGTAGGAGTAGTCAGCGTCCTGGGCAGAGTCTTTATGAAACACATAGACTGTCCTTTCAGGGCCGCTGAAAAAGAGATTAAAGAGATGGCGGAAGAGGTAAAGATAGTCCTGGTGGATATACATGCTGAAGCAACAAGCGAAAAGATCGCTCTGGCCAGATTCCTGGATGGCCAGGTGAGCGTGATATTCGGCACGCACACACACGTCCAGACAGCTGACGAGAAGATACTTGCCGGCGGGAGCGCGTATATAACAGACCTTGGCATGACAGGCGCCGGCGATTCAGTCATTGGCCGCGAGTCAAAGGTCATTATAGAGCATTTTCTCACATGCATGCCTGCCAAATTTGCCATGGCTGAAAACGGCATAGAATTACAGGGAGCCATTGTAGACATAGACGAGAAAACAGGAAATAGCGTTTCCATAAAAAGGGTGAAAGAAAAAATAGAAGATTACATGTAATATGGTTAAAGAAGGCCAGTATATATATAAAGTCAGCCAGCTAACATCAAGTATAAAGATCATACTCGAAGATTCTTTATCGAATATATGGGTGGAAGGGGAGATATCAAATTTCAGGAACCCTTCTTCAGGCCATTTTTATTTTACGCTCAAAGACGAGAAAAGCGAATTAAAATGCGTTTCTTTCAAGAGCGACAATGAGAAGATAAACTTTGAGATAAAAGACGGGATGCACGCAATATGTAAGGGGAGAGTCAGCGTCTATGAAAAACAGGGCGCCTACCAGCTATACGTCTCAAAGATAGAACCAAAGGGTGTGGGGGCGCTGCAGCTGGCATTTGAGCAGTTAAAGGAAAAACTCTTCAAGGAAGGTCTGTTTGATGACGCCAGGAAAAGACCTATCCCAAAATTGCCCGAAAAGATCGGTATAATCACATCTCCGACAGGCGCCGCCATAAGAGATGTATTGAATGTATTAAAAAGAAGATTTTCTAATGTTGAGATTATAATCAATCCGGTAAAGGTGCAGGGCGTAGGCGCCAGAGAAGAGATCAGCCAGGCCATAGAAGATTTTAACAAGCTGAACAATGTAGATGTGATTATAGTCGGAAGAGGCGGGGGGAGCCTTGAAGACTTGTGGGCATTTAACGAAGAGATAGTTGCCAGGGCTGTCTATAATTCCAGGATACCTGTTATAAGCGCTGTGGGCCATGAGATAGACTGGATGATCACTGATTTTGTGGCTGATCTCAGGGCGCCGACTCCGTCTGCGGCGGCAGAACTGGTCATTCCTGAAAAAAGAGACCTTGCGGGGACGCTTGACGCTATTGAGAAAAGGCTTAAGGCGTTTCCTGCTAATGTTGTAAAAGAGCTTGAGCAGCGCCTTGATGATACAGAGAGAGACCTGGTATTGCGATTCAGGCATTATTCAGAATTAAAAGAAGAAGGCTTTAAGCTGGTCTCTGAAAAACTGGCGATACTGAGTCCCCTGGGTATTTTAGGCCGCGGGTACAGCATAACTTTTAAACTACCAGGGAGAAAAATTATAAAGAATATCCTGTCTCTCAGAGCAGGAGACCTTATAGAGACCAGGCTTTCCAAGGGAAATATAAAAAGCAGGGTCGAGGAATTAGAATAACGGAGGGGGTTTATGGCTAAAGAATTAAAATTTGAAGACATGATGAAAAGGCTGGAAGATATAGTGGATGAGCTCGAAACAGGAGAAATGCCGCTCGAAGATTCGCTTAAAAAATACGAAGAAGGGGTAAAGCTCTTAAGGCTTTGCAGGAAAAGGCTTGATGAGACAAAGCGCAAGGTAGAGATGCTTGTAAAAAAAGGCGGCAAGTTGACCCTGGAACCATTCGACGAGTAGGCACGCGCGGGAAAGCAGGTATGGATATTAAAAAATACATAGCGAAGAAAAGGAAACTCATTGATAAGGCCCTGGACAAGCGCCTGCCTCCGGCAAAAACAACGCCTAAGGTGATCCATAAAGCCATGAGGTATGCTGTATTTTCAGGAGGCAAAAGAATAAGGCCGATACTCACTATCGCGAGTTTTGAGGCATGCGGTAAAAAGGGCGACTCAATTGTGCCTATCGCCTGCGCCATAGAACTTATACATACTTATACGCTCATACATGATGATATGCCGTGCATGGATAATGACGATTTGAGGCGGGGCAAGCCAACCTGCCACAAAAAATTTAATGAAGCCATAGCGCTCCTGGCTGGAGACGCTCTTTTGACTTTTGGTTTTCAATTGTTTTCCGACTCCGGTAATATAGAGATTGCTAGAGAGGTTTCCAGGGCTGTGGGCAGTCAGGGAACTATTGGCGGGCAGGTTGTGGATATAACTAAAACGCAAACCGGAGAACTAAAAACAAATCGAGATCTTGATTATATCGCAAAAAACAAAACAGGGGCTCTCTTTGGGGCAGCCTGCGAGGCTGGCGCGATATTCAGTAATGCCGGCAAAAAAAAGATTCAGGCGCTTGGGGATTTTGGCAAAAACTTTGGGATTACATTTCAGCTCGTTGATGATTTGATAGATAAAGACGGCTATATAAAGGTCTATGGCGCGGACCATGTTGAAAAAATGGCAGGACTTTTAAATAAAAGGGCTAAGGACTCATTGAAAATATTTGGCGCTAAAGGCGCCATGCTTTCAGAGATAGCTGAACTGATTTTACACAGAAAATCTTAGGAGTAGCTTGTGGGTAGATTGCTGGATAGCGTAGACAATCCTCAGGATTTAAAGAAAATGCATCTGGATCAATTGCCGATACTGGCGCAAGAGATCAGAGACTCTATTATAAAAACTGTTTCTTCTTCTGGCGGGCACCTGGCCTCGAGCCTTGGCGCAGTGGAACTTGTGTTGGGACTTCATTATTGTTTAAACGCGCCACAGGATATCATTATCTGGGATGTAGGGCATCAGGCATATGCGCACAAGCTTTTGACTGGCAGAAGAGACAGGTTTCACACATTGCGTAAGTTTGAAGGCATAAGCGGTTTTCCTAATAGATTTGAAAGCGAGTTTGACGTGTTTACAACAGGGCACGGCTCCACGTCTATTTCTACTGCCCTTGGCATGGTTGCGGCAAGAGATCTTTCCGGGGACATGTCCCAGAGAGTGGTTGCTGTTATAGGCGACGCCTCTCTTGGCGGAGGCATGGCATTTGAGGCGTTAAACCACGCGGGTCATTTACATAAAAAGATACTCGTAATACTTAATGACAATGAAATGAGCATCTCCAGAAGCGTGGGCGCTTTGAGCAAATACCTGAACCGTATTATAACAGCGCCCAGGTATAATAAAATAAGAAAAGATATAGAAGCCCTTTTGAAACGTGTACCGCGTTTCGGTTTCAGGGTAATCCGGGCAGCCAAAAGACTGGAGGAGGGGATCAAGAACCTACTGGTGCCTGGGATGTTTTTTGAAGAGCTGGGTTTCAGGTATTTTGGGCCAATAGACGGCAATGATGTAAGTGTGGTGGTACAGACGATCAAGAATATCATAGACATGAACGAGCCGGTCCTTCTGCACGTAGTGACAAAAAAAGGCAAAGGCTATTCGCATGCTGAGAACGTCCCTGAGCAATTTCACGGCGTGAGTTCTTTTGACGTGGCCACAGGTCAAAATCTATTTGTCCATGATGAAAAGACGGCAGTGCCGGCAGGAAGTTTTACGGATGCTTTTAGCGAAATAATAATTGATATGGCCAGGATAGAGAAAAAGATCGTGGCCATTACAGCGGCCATGCCTGAAGGCACAGGGCTGGATAAGTTCGCGGAGATCTTTCCTGAAAGATTTTTTGACGTGGGAATGGCGGAACAGCACGCTGTCGGGTTTGGCGCAGGCCTTGCTAACGCGGGGCTGAAGCCAGTAGTGGCCATATACTCCACTTTTCTGCAGCGTTCTTATGATCAGATAATACACGATGTCTGCCTTCAGAACCTGAATGTAATATTTATGCTGGATCGCGCGGGCCTTGTGGGAGAGGACGGGCCAACGCATCACGGCATGTTTGACATAGCCTACCTTAGCCATATGCCAAATATGGTCGTCATGGCCCCAAGAGACGAGGAAGAACTCAAAGATATGTTCAGGTTCGCGGTCTCTTATAACAATGGTCCGATCGCCATTAGATATCCTCGAGGTTTAAGCTATCCTCTCGCGTCTCTAAAGCCGGAAAAAAAGAAAAAGATACTTGGAAAAGGAGATTTACTGAAAGAAGGCAAAGACGTGACCATAGTCAGCATAGGATACATGTCTAATATAGCGCTTGACGCGGCGGAATCTCTAAAACAGGAAGGCATAGATTGCGAAGTAATAGACGCCGGATTCGTCAAGCCCCTTGATACAGAGCTCATAATAGGTTCTGTCAATAAGACCGGAAGGCTTTTCACAATTGAAGAGGGCGTTGTGAATGGAGGTCTTGGCGCGTTTATTTTAAAATCAATCATTGATAAAATACCCAAAGATACTATAATAAAAAATATAGGCCTGCCCGACCGGTTTATCGAACACGGCAAGAGAGAGATATTGCTTGATAGATGCGGCCTGTCAGCTCAGAAGATAAAAGAAGCGATAAGGATGTTTAATTATGCCTCGGATAGAAATAAGTAAAGAAAGATGTAAAGGATGTGAGCTCTGTCTTTTATATTGTCCAGGGCATTGTATTGAATTAGACAAATCCATGAATAAAAGGGGCGCGTACCCGGCCTTATTTACAGATAATGATAAAAAATGCACGGGTTGCAGCTTTTGCGCGATCATGTGTCCTGATGTGTGCATAACAGTATATAAATAGTTATGACAAAAAAAGTCCTGATGTGTGGCAACGAGGTCCTGGCTGAATCTGCTATAATGGCAGGCTGTAGGTTTTATGCAGGCTACCCCATTACGCCGCAAAACGAGATCCCTGCCTATATGTCAAGGCGCATGCCTGAAGTAGGAGGGGTGTTTATCCAGTCAGAAAGCGAGATCTCTGCTATCAATATGGTCTTTGGAGCATCACTTACAGGCGCAAGGGCCATGACATCGTCTTCCAGTCCAGGGATCAGCCTTAAACAGGAAGGGATATCATATCTCGCAGGCTGCGAGCTGCCAGCAGTAATTGTCAATGTGATGAGGGGAGGGCCTGGCCTGGGAAATATAGCGCCGAGTCAAAGTGATTATTTCCAGGCTACAAAGGGCGGCGGTCACGGAGATTACCGCCAGATAGTCCTGGCTCCGGCGTCTTTACAGGAGATAGTTGATGTTACAATGCTTTCTTTTGACCTCGCTGATAGATACAGGATGCCTGTAATGATTTTAGGAGACGGTTTGCTGGGACAGATGATGGAGCCAGTGATATTGTCGCAGAGCGCCCTTCGACCCTGCTCAGGGCAGGCAGAGCGCACCCCGCCTAGCGTAAAAAAAGACTGGATATTGGATGGGTGTAAAGGCAGAAAGCCCAGGCTCATCAGGTCGCTTTTATTGGGCAATGGAGAGCTTGAGAGATTTAATGAAAGGCTTCAAAAAAAATATGATGAAATAAAGAATAAAGAAGTTCGTTGTGAAATACTGCACGGCGAGGATAGTAAGATCATGCTTGTGGCCTATGGTACTGTAAGCAGGATCTGTAGAAAAGTAGTCAAGACCCTCAGGGAGCAGGGAAAAAAGGTAGGCCTGGTGAGACCCGTGAGTTTATGGCCATTTCCAGAAAAGGAATTAAAAGCCCTGGCGGAAAATGTCGAAGCGTTTCTGACAGTGGAGATGAGCTGCGGCCAGATGGTAGAAGACGTCAGGCTGGGCATAGAATGTAGAAAGCCGGTTCATTTTTACGGACGCTCCGGAGGCGGGGTACCTACAGAAGAGGATATAGTTAAAGAGATCGAAAAGATAATGTAGCCGCGCCATCTTATGGCGCCTAGATATAATCATGGACCCAATCTTTTTAAAACCGAATAGTCTGAAGGATGCCAGCACTCATTATTGCGCTGGCTGCGGCCATGGCATAGTGCATCGCCTTATAGCGGAGATCGTGGATGAGCTGGATATCCGTGAAAAAGTTATAGGCATTGCGCCTGTTGGCTGCGCCGTCCTTGCGTATGATTACTGGAATTTTGACGTAACAGAGGCAGCGCATGGCCGTGTACCGGCTGTTGCCACCGGCATAAAAAGGTCAAGGCCTGAGACCATAGTATTTGGTTATCAGGGCGATGGAGACCTTGCCGCAATAGGCACAGCGGAGATAATACACGCGGCTAACAGAGGGGAGAACATAACCATCATCTTTATAAATAACTCTGTTTACGGTATGACAGGCGGGCAGATGGCGCCGACCACAATGTTAAAACAGAAGACAAGCACTACCCAGTCAGGCCGCGAACAAAAGCTTCATGGCTTTCCACTTAAAGTGTGTGAATTATTGTCTATCCTGCCGGGGGTCTTTTACGCAGAAAGGGTGTCAGTGCATTCTCCGCAGAATGTCCTGAAGACAAAGAAGGCCATAAAAAAAGCCTTCCAAAATCAGGTTGATGAAAAGGGTTTTTCTATTATAGAGGTATTGTCCCAGTGTCCCACCTATACAGGGCTCTCTTCTAAAGAATCCACTAAATGGGTAGGGGAAGAGATGACAAAACAATACCCGCTGGGAGTTTTTAAAGAATGAGAGAAGATATTATTTTCGCTGGTTTTGGCGGACAGGGCATAATGTTCATGGGCAAGGCAGTGTCTTATACTGCCATGAACGAAGGTAAATTTGTTACCTGGATGCCTTCTTACGGCGCAGAGGTGAGAGGTGGCACGGCGCATTCAATGGTCATTGTCTCAGATAGTTTAATAGCGTCGCCTGTAGTGCGGCAGCCCAGTATATGCGTAGTAATGAACAAACCGTCTTTTGATAAGTTTGAAGGCAAGGTAAAAGAAAAAGGCCTCCTGGTTATAAACAGCTCCCTCGTGGAAAGCCAGACTAAAAGAAAAGATATTGACGTATTAAAAGTGCCGGCCACAGACATGGCGTTTAAACTCGGAAATCCAAGGGTCAGTAATATGATAATACTCGGCGCGCTTCTAGCTGCAAAAGACCTTTTAAGCCCAAAGTCCTTGGTAGAGTCGCTTACAGAGTTGATTCCAAAAAACCGCAAAGACCTATTATCCATTAACAGGGAGGCAATAAGCCAGGGTTATGAGTACCA
>JAHIEN010000036.1 GCA_018901615.1 Candidatus Omnitrophota bacterium
TAACTACATCTATGACCCGGCAGCTGGTGATCCTGATAGCGGCATAAAACCAGGCACTGCGTTCGAAGACATCCCTGATACATGGAGATGTCCCATATGCGGAGTCACAAAAGACAAGTTCGTAAAAGAACCCTAGCGCCTTAAGTTGACAATTCGTGCAATGCAGGATTTGTAAACTTAAGGAAAGAAGGAGGATGAGATGAAGTTAAAGGGGAGCAAGACAGAGAAGAATTTGCTGGCGTCATTTGCTGGCGAGTCACAGGCCAGGAACCGCTATACCTATTTTGCGGGTGTGGCGAAAAAGGCAGGATATGAACAGGTAGCCGCGATATTCCTGGAAACAGCTGAGAATGAGAAAGAACACGCAAAGAGGTTTTTTAAGCTGCTCCAGGGCGGAGAGGTGGAGATCACAGCGTCATATCCAGCTGGAATAGTAGGCGATACGCCCCAGAACCTTGAAGCAGCGGCAGCAGGCGAGCATCTTGAATGGACAAGGCTTTACAAAGAGGCGGCAGATACAGCCCGCGAAGAAGGTTTTAAGGAAGTTGGAGAGCAGTTTGATGAGATAGCAAAGGCAGAAGTGGAGCACGAGAAAAGATACAACAAACTCCTTGAGAACATAAAAGGTAAGAAGGTCTTCAGGAAAGATAAGACAGTTAAATGGAAATGCAGAAACTGTGGCCGTGTTATAGAGTCCGACGAGGCGCCTGAAAAATGCCCTGCGTGCGAACATCCACAGGCCTATTTTGAGCTGCTTTCTGAAAATTATTGAGAGATCAAGGCCATGTCTTGTTGTATGGAATTTCAAAAATTCCATACAACTGTAGGGGGTTCGGGGAGTGCCGCTGCCACGAATAAGTGGCAGCGCTTGGCAGGGCGGCGAGTTGGTGAGCCGCCAGTAGCAGGCAATCCCCCGAGGGGTAACAGTGGAGTGATGTGACTAATAGGAACATCACGGAGCGTCATAGGGGCGTAAGCCCCTTTGAAACAAGTTCCGAGGAGTGGAGCGACGAGGTAACTTGTATGAAGATATTAGGTATAAATGGGAGTCCTAGAATAGGAGGTAATACTGACATCCTTCTGGACAAGGTCCTGGAGGGGGCCAGCGTGAATGGCGCCAGCACTGAAAAGATAGTGCTCAATAAGCTGAAATTTTCTCCATGCCAGGAATGTGAAGACATGAGAGACGACGGGGAATGCATAATAAAAGATGACATGCGCCAGCTCTATAGAAAAATCAAGGACGCTGATGCCGTAGTCTTTGCATCGCCTATATTTTTTGGGAGCATTAGCGCTCAGGCAAAGAAGATGATAGACAGATTTCAGTGTCTATGGCGGCTAAAGTATATATTAAACAAGGACACGGGTTATAAAAAGAAAAAGGCCGCGTTTATTTCAGTGGAAGGCTCTGACAGGGAAGATTTTTTTGAGAACGCGAGATCAATAGTCAAAAACCTGTTTGCTGCCATTAACGCTGAATACGCGGGAGAACTATTTTGTTCAAAGGTCGATGAAAAAGCCGGTATTTTAAAACATGCCGGATGCCTTGAAAAGGCGTTCGAGCTTGGCGTAAAATTAGCCAGGGGGTGAGGCCATGGGAAATATTTTTTCAGCAAGTGAAGTCGTAGAGATGGGCATAAAGATAGAAGAGAATGGAAGAGATTTCTATAATGAAGCAGCGCGCAGGTCAAAAAACAAGTCGACTATAAAAGTTTTTGAGCTCTTGGCCAGCGAGGAGGAAGGGCATATAAAGAGATTTGAAGCTATCCTCTCCAGGGTGAAAAAATATGAGCCAAGCGAGGCCTATCCCAATGAATATTTCAGCTACATAAAGTCTCTTTCCGGGGGGTATGTTTTTACAAAAGAGAAAAAGAGCTCAGAGGTTGCCGGGACAATCAAGACCGATAAAGAAGCTGTTGATCTGGGCGTAGGGTTTGAAAAAGACTCTATTTTATTTTACGAGGAGATGAAAAAGTTTGTTCTTGATGGCGAGAAAAAGATAGTGGATGAACTTCTCGAGCAGGAAAAGACCCATTTGAGAAAGCTTAATGAACTCAGGAGGGTTTTATGACAAAGAGCGTAAAGATTTATTCAACATCCACTTGTCCCTATTGCACCATGGCCAAGGATTTTTTAAAAAATAATAATATAGTGTTCGAAGATGTAAATGTAGGCACTGACCAGGCCGCGGCCAAAGAGATGGTGGACAAATCCGGCCAGATGAGCGTGCCTGTCCTGGATATTGACGGAGAGGTAATAGTGGGTTTTGATAAAGAGGCAATAACTAAAGCGCTTGGAATATGAAAGACCTTCTTAATGAATACAGGCTGAAAAGGCCTGACATAAGAAAAAGATTAGCTGAATTCAGGCAGGTTTACAAAAGAAGCGACAAAGATATATTCGCTGAATTATGCTTCTGCATATTTACACCGCAGGCAAAGGCGGTTTTGTGTGATTCTGCCATAAAGAGACTAAAGGCTGAAGACCTCTTATTAAAAGGGACCTCTAGTGATATAAGGCCATGCCTGAGTGGCGTACGCTTTCCGAATAATAAGGCCAGGTATTTAATAGAGGCCAGAGGATTTTTTAAAAACAGAAAGGGGCTTAACGTAAAGAATAAGATAGATCTAAGCGATTTACAGAAAACCCGCGATTGGCTTGTTAAGCATGTAAAGGGAATGGGATATAAAGAGGCCAGTCATTTTTTAAGGAATATCGGACTCGGAAGAGATATGGCAATACTTGATAGACACGTATTGAAAAACCTCAAGCGATACGGCGTGATAAAAAAGATACCGGA
>JAHIEN010000037.1 GCA_018901615.1 Candidatus Omnitrophota bacterium
ATTGGGATAACCCTGAGCTTGTCGAATGGGTCATATTATCACTCCTAATCTGGTTAATACCATGTTGACTATATATCCAACGCTGAACGAAAAAAACAACACAAAAACTGATATGGCCAGGCCGACTTTCCATCCGCGTTCCTTTATATTCATAAGGAACTGGGCTATGCATGGCAAAAATAATGTCAGCGTCACGCAGCTGACCACAAGTTGCGCTCCATTTAACATGCCCTCTTTATTAAGGTCATAAAGACCTGCGGCGCCGTAGTCGCGCCTGAAAAATCCGAACAAAAATGCCTTGCTTGCTTCAGGTGGAAGGCCCAATAGCTTCACAGGCCCGCTTAAGAGGCGTATTATAATATCAAACAGCCCTGTCAGCTTTCCCGCCCAGATAAAAAAACTGGCCAGTAGGAATAGGGGTAAAACCTCTTTGAAATACCATTTTACCCTTACATAGGTCTTTGAAATTATATTTGAAAACTTCGGCAATCTCAATGGTGGCACCTCCATGTAGAAAGATGGCCTCTCGCCCGGCAATATCCTTGATGTAAGAAAACCTACAAATAAGAATATAAACCCTACGATTCCTGCCCATAGAAAGATAGCCTTTGGTCTCGAGCTTAAAAGGGCTATCATCACCCCTAATTGCGCAGAGCATGGCACTGCAAGCGAGAGGAGTATTGTAGCTATTATGCGCTCTCTTTTTGTGGCAAGGGTCCTTGTGACCATGGTAGCCATTGTCGCGCAGCCAAAGCCCAGGACCATGGGTATAACAGCCCTTCCGCTCATGCCTATTTTTTTAAATGTCCTGTCTATAAGCATTGCGAGGCGCGGCAGATAGCCTGTATCTTCTATTATAGAAAAGAAAATGAAAAAAAACGTTACTATCGGCAGTATGAGGGCAACCGCGTATCTGAAGCCCAGTGTGATCATGCCGTATTCCCCTACGAAAAGGTCCTGTAGTACAGGCCACGGGATAATGTGTTCAGCTGCCTTTATGATAAATGGATTAAGATGTCTCTCGAATAGAGATCCTTCGAGAAAATCCACAACAGTCCCGGCGCCGAATCTGCCGACAAATTTATAAAGTCCCCAGTAAAGCACAAGAAAAAGTATAGGCAGGCCGGTGACAGGATTCATGGTTATACGGCTCAGGATTTCCTGAAAAGATATCTTTTTCTTTCTAGTCCTTACCACCTTTCTGACTATATTTTTTACCTCTCTCTGTCTTTCAAGCGCAAGCTCATAACTTATATGATTCGCATAGCGGGTCCTGATCTCATCTATCAGCTGTTCTATTTCAGGGATGGCCTGGGGATCATTTTTTTTCACAAGCTCATAGATCTCGACGTCCTCCTGAAAAAGCAAAAGCCCTATGGAGAGCTTGGAAACAGGGTATTGGCCTTTTAGGAGATTCTCTATCCTCTCCAGGGCTATCTCTATAGAATATTCAACTGGGCCTTTATAACCTTTTTTCATACGAGACTATCCTCTTTTTTAATTCATCTATGCCTTTATTTTCCGTAGATACAGTTCCCACGACAGGAATCCCAAGTTCCTTTTCAAGACGGGCCACATTTATCTCCACGCCTTCCTGCCTGGCCTCATCCATAATATTAAGGACAAGTATCGTCGTCAAGCCGGCCTCTATAAGCTGTAATGTTAAAACCAGCATCCTCTCCAGATTCTTGGCGTCAATTACATGTATGACTATCTTCGGGCTTTCGTGGAAAAGAATCCTCCTTGCCACCTTTTCTTCCTCTGTGATAGGCAACAATGAATACATCCCGGGCGTATCTATGATTTCATAACGTGTCCCGTTGATATCGACCATGCCGCGCGACACCTCGACTGTTGTACCCGGATAATTCGACACGGTAACGTATTTTTTTGTGAGCGCGTTAAAAAGCACGCTCTTGCCCACATTCGGGCTGCCGACTATAGCAATCTTTACAACAGATATTTTACCCATTATTTCTTCCTGCAATTTTTACAAATTCCAAATATCTCCATCTTGTGAAGCTTTTGGGTAAATCCGCGTTGTTTGCACATCTCTTCCTGTAGTTTTTCTATCTGTGAATCAACGACCTCAATGAATCTCCCGCATTTTGTACATATGAGATGGTCATGATGCTCGTGGCCGTATTTGTGCTCGTACCTGACCTTGCCGTCTCCCAGATCCACTTCTTTGGCTATGTCGGCGTCGCATAAAATCTTCAATGTCCTGAATACAGTCGCCTGGCCGATACTGGGGTCTTTTTTCTTCGCGATATCATATAACTCTTCCACGCTGAGATGTTTGTCGATTCTCAGAAAGGTATTTAGTATTTCTCTGCGCTGATCCGTCAGTTTCAGGTCCTTTTTTTTCAGATATTCGACGAATATATTCATCTCTTCTGACATAGAACCTCCTGGTATTAGATCCGCCTTCGGCGGATCAAGTTCGAATAGCGATTTATGTTCACTTGCTTTGTTCGTTCCATAAGTCGCATTCTCACTTGATTTTGAAATTCAATATCAATTATAACGGAAATAAAACCCTTGTCAACATAAAAAACCGAGGGCTCTGCCTCGGTCTTTCCCCTTAAGTTTACATTTCGTGCAATGCACGAAATGTAAACTTAGCTTAGAATGATGCGGCTAGTTCGGCTCTTGGGGTGGCTATGATATGCGATATCTTATTCATAGCAAACCTCCTTAATCTTTCTTATGACTCTATCACATTGCCTAAATGTATATATTTAAGTCCTGCTTTTTTACCTATCTCTTTTGCCTTTTTAAGGGTCTCCACAGGTGTCGGTTCAGCCTCAAGGTACTTAAAATCAGGGTGGAACATTGATATATGCCAAGGCATTTCAGGATCTATATCCTTTATGAATTCCGCGATATCCTTAAATTCTTCCTCTCTGTCATTCCTGCCTGTTACGACCAGGGTTGTGATCTCTACCCAGATCCCCAGTCTTTTCATAGTCTTTATAGAATTAAGCACAGGCTCGAGGTGACCGCCGCACATATCCCTGTAAAAATCTTCGCTGAAAGATTTAAGATCGACATTCGCGGCGTCTAAATATGGTTTTATGGTTTCAAGCGGTTTTTCTGTCATGTAACCATTTGTTACAAAGACGTTGAAAAGGCCCGCTTCTTTGGCAAGCCTCGCGGTATCATACGCGTATTCAAAAAATATAGTCGGCTCTGTGTATGTATAAGAGATGCTCTTGCATTTATTCTTCTTTGCTTCTCTTATGACCTCCTCAGGCTTTAACTCATGCCCTTCACCCTTTACCCTCCACCCTTCACCCATTCTTAAGGCCTGAGATATCTCCCAGTTCTGACAGAAAGAGCATTTAAAATTGCACCCCACTGTCGCTATTGAATACGAGAATGAACCCGGCAGGAAATGATAAAGGGGTTTTTTCTCAATAGGGTCCACATGCGAGGCAATCACCTCACCGTAGACATGGGTATGCAACTTCCCATCTTGGTTTTTTCTCACGCCGCAGATGCCAAACTTGCCGGCTGCGATTTCACAGCGGTGCGCGCATAGCGAGCACCGTACCCTGCCCCCGGACAAACTTTCATAAAACATAGCCTCTTTTATCATAATCCATCCTTAAGCGTTTTTTTAGCACTGATGGGCAGAGTTTAGCTAAAACGCATTCCCTGCATAGTGGTTTTCTTGCGTTGCAAATCTTCCTTCCGTGATTCACCATCATGTAATTAAAATCCAGCCAGTCTTTTCTCGGGACAATCTTTAAGAGGTCCTGTTCTATCTTGTCTGGATTATCGTGCCTGCTGAGGCCCAGCCTCCCGGAAAGTCTTTTTACGTGCGTATCAACCGCAATGCCTTCTGATTTTCCAAATCCGCTTGAGAGCACTATATTGGCTGTCTTGCGGGCAACACCCGGAAGCGTGACAAGTTTCTCCATGGTCTCCGGCACTTTCCCATGAAAGTCTTTTATTATCTTTTTTGAGGCAGCGATAATATTTTTAGATTTGTTTCTATAAAACCCTGCTGAACGCACATCCTGTTGGAGCGCTGATTGCCTTGCCTTTGCAAAATCTTGAATAGTCTTATATTTTTTAAAAAGCTCCGGCGTTATCTCATTTACCCTCGCGTCTGTACACTGCGCGGCAAGTATAGTGGCGATCATTACCTGGAACGGTGTCCTGTAATAAAGCGCTGTGCGGCTCCGGGGATAATACCTGTGTAAAATCTTTATTATCTCCGGGATCCTTTTCCATGCAGGTTTCATATATTATCCCGAGACCTTTAGCTCTTTCTTTAATTTCCCGCTTATGCTGCAATACGCCTCTACCGCAATAGTATCTCCGACCTTTGCGTCAGGCACCATGTACACAGCAAACTGGCTTCCATTATTATCCTGTCTGCTTATCTGATGCTCGATTATTTCCTTGCCGTTCAGCCGCACGTCAACCTTGCTTATGTAATGCGTCTCGGCGTTGCTGACAGGGTGCGTTATTATAATGGTTA
>JAHIEN010000038.1 GCA_018901615.1 Candidatus Omnitrophota bacterium
TGTAATATTTGTAATATTCCGTTACACTGCGTACGTTCCAGCCCAATGTCTTTTCGCTTTGCCAGGGCCTTCGAAAAGATGGTTCGACTAGCCCTTCGACAGGCTCAGGGTTCGACCCTGAGTTTATCGAAGGGTCGAAGGGCGCTCGGCCTAATAAATGCAATTAACTATAAAGTATTACGTAAAGTTGGGCCTCGCTCCTTTTTCTTTTGCGAACAACAGGACTACCGCACAACAGAAGATTCTGCCTGTCAAAAGAAAACGGAGCGAGGCCCAACCCTACGTAATACTTTATAGTCAGTTGCATCTATTAGGCCGAGCGCCCTTCGACTGCGCTCAGGATTGTTCGAAGGGTGGTGAGCTTGCCCTGAGCCTGTCGAAGGGCTAGTCGAACCATCTTTTCGTAGGCCTCACCGGAGCAAAAAGACGGACAAATTGTTACTGGATATTGAATGGATTATCTGAATATCAGGAGCGCGGCGCCAAGGGCGAAAAACAGGACTGCTGTGGAGAGCTTCACAAGGCCCATGCGGCGTTCCATAAAATTGGAGAACGTCTTTGACGTGGCCCCGAAAAGCCCGAGGAAGAATACTGCTATTAATGGCATGATAAACGCGAGATTATAGATGACAAGGTAGAAAAACGCTGATATCTTCCTGTCAGGTATCCTTAATACAAACGCTATGGTCGGTAAATATACCTGACCTGTGCAAAACGACTCCAAAACAGATACCATGAATCCTGTTGTAAAAGCGATACCTGTTATCTTGAAAAGATTTTTCTTTGCGCTTTTCTCTGTCCTGAAATCAGATCCTATTACTGAATGTATTCTATTCTTTATAGCCTGCGGTAGTTTTAATATGATAGCGTTGGTGTTCTTTGTCCTCTTAAACCTTATATAGTCCACGAGGCTGAGGATCCCCAATGCAAATGCCAGGCTGCCTATGGCTATGTTTATCCCAATGGCGACATAACTAAATCCCCTTAACGCCCTTAAAAATCTGAATATGCCAAGGCCTATCAGAAAGTATGTGAGGAATACGGCTACGGTGAAGGACGCGCCGGCGAAAAACATCTCTCTTTTCTTATAACCTATGAGCGCGAGGAAAGAGATAAAGAACACTATTGTGGTGAATGCGCAGGGATTGATGCCATCCAGAAGACCGGCTGTCATCACTGTATACATGCCAAAGGATTCGAATCGGGAAAGGATCAGGTCTAAGGCTGGCGGGTGGTATTCAGCGGCCTGCGATACTAAAAACGCGTTTTTTTTTACATCTTTCGCGTCAGTCAGGGCCTTTTGTATAGTACTGTCTAAATTGTCTACAATGTCTTCTTTACCCATCAAGACATATCCTGGAACAATTACCTCAGGGACATAGCCTCCTTCTACTCCATACAGCCTTTCAAGCTTGATCATCTGTTCGTAGTTATTTGCCAGGCTTATATCATATTGCTCGATTACTATGAAATCTCCGTATTTTTTTTCTATACCAGGCAAGATGTCTCTTTCCACTTCCATGCAAGCCAAGCAACCCGGCGAATAAAAGACCATTACCCTCAAGGGGCTTTTGGCGGCGGCAAGTTCTGTCTCTTCAGCCTGAGCCAGGACAACAGGCCTCTCAGTAGACTTAGGGCTTGGCCTCCTTGACACAAGGTCTTCCATGACAGTATCGCCGTCATATTCAGCGTCAAGCGGGGTTGACTCCCATTTGTATGAATATATCTGACCTCTCTCTATCTCTAGATCCAGCCTTCCTATTTTTCTGGAATGATAGCTAGTGGGCATTACAAGCGTATTGCCTATCTTCATAGGTTCCTGGCTATCCGCGTCCCAATGTCCGCTCAGGATAACATCAATGCCTTCTATTGATTCAGCAAGGCTTATAGAATACGGTAATCCAATATGACCTAATAAGACCACTATATCTGATTGAGCCTTTATTTCAGAGACATATTTTTTTGCCATTTTCCTGTATGGCGCTATATCAAGTTTATTAGAGCTTATCACATACCGTTCGTTTATAAGGCCAAATATGCCAACGCGTAATCCATTCTTCATGGTCTTTATTACATACGGCTTAAAGAACGGCTCCTGAGTATAATAGTCGACTATATTGGCCGAAATAAGATCAAAAGAAAGAGAATCTTCTTTCTGTGTTAAAAAGTCATCTCCTAAGATAAGATCGCTCTCCCCCACATTCATGACATCATAACCCATTATGCTCATGGCCTTGAACGATATAAACGCGTCGTAAGAGACCTTGTTTGTGTCAGATTCTGCTGTCAATAGAGGCAGGACATCCCCGACATCGATCAGCAATAAGTCATCCACCTCTTTCCTTACGCCTGAGAGGTATTTTGACCTTCTGGGCAGGCCGCCAAAATCTTCCTTGGGGCAACGGCAGTTTTCTATTTCGCCTCGCATATCGCCTGTAAAGACAATAGTAAGATCCTTTGACTCGGCAAAACAAAACGATGTTCTCAAAAATAAAGTTGTGACTAAAAATAAAAAGATGTAAGATTTTTTCTGCACTGCTCTTATCCCCTGTTTTTTCATTATATCATAAAAAGGCCCCGAATAAAATTCTCTTTTTTAGAATAATTTTATGTCCGGGGCCTCTCTCCCAAGGAAAACTGGATGTTTTATATTACTTCTATTACAGGAACAGGCTCAGCATTGACAGTAGCCGCCAGCGTATCAACAGATGTGCTGCACTCTGCGCCAGAATCATCAGTTACTGTAAGTGTTATTTCATAGCTGCCTATATCATTATATCCGTGCTTGACTTTAGGGCCTATTGCTGTTGTCCCATCGCCGAAATCCCATGTGTATGTCAGCTTATCGCTGTCTTCATCATAGGATTGCGAGCCGTCGAACTCTATTTCATTATTTACGCAGACCATAAGGTCCGGCCCTGCCGCTGCTATAGGAGGCGTATTTATGTTCGCGTAGTGTACCTTTGTCGCGCCTGAGCAATCAGAATCCTTGCCGTCATCGACAAAGAGCACCACCTTGTACATGCCGCCTTTTGCATAGCTATGCTTCGCGCTTGATCCGGCCGCTGTGGCGCCATCGCCGAAATCCCATGTGTAGTTAAGCTTGTCGCCATCAGAATCGCTTGAGCCTAAACCATCAAATTTGATATCTTCTTTAACGCACGCGAGATCCTTGGCGCTTATGTCAGCGCTAGGCGTTGAATTGACATCAACAAGGATCGTGGCGCCTGCTGATGAGCAGTCCATGCCAGAACCATCATCAACCATAAGCGTTACTTTATATGCCCCGCCTTTTTCAAACTTATGCGAAACAACATTTCCTTTTGCTGTCCGTCCGTCTCCGAAATCCCATGTGTAAGCTATTGTATCGCCATCGCTATCGTACGAACCGGCTGCGTCAAAATCAGCCTTTTCCGTAACGCATATTTTTTTGTTATCGCCTGCATCCGCAAGCGGGGCCCTGTTTAATGTAACGACTTTCTTTGCCGTGGACTTATTGCAATCTGTGTCTGTTCCGTCCGTAACCAGAAGTTTCGTGATATATTCTCCGCCTTTAGCGTATCTATGGGTCACAGATCTGCCTTCTCCTGTCTCTCCATCCCCAAAATCCCACACATAGGTCAGTTGATCACTATCCGCGTCTTTTGTCTTGGACGCGTCAAAGGAAACCTCGAGAGGATCATTGGCGTCTTTTCTGCACATTATAAAATCACTACCGGCATCAGCAATAGGAGAGGTATTTACCGCTACATTCAACCTGTCTACTCCGGTGTCGCACATAGTGCCTGAATCGTCTGTGACATTAAGCGTGACAAGGTAATTGCCGCCTTTTGCGTATTTATGCGTCACCTTCGCGCCTTCCATGATCTTCCCATCGCCAAAATCCCACTTATATGTGAGTTTGTCTTCAGGGCTGTCAGTTGACTGAGAGCCGTCAAAGATGATCTCGCTATTCACGCAAGTCACATCCGGACCTACCGCAACCGCGCACGGCGGCTGGTTTACCTTTACCATCTGCTGAGTAGTCGCTGTATCGCATTCTGCTTCTGAATTGTCAGTAACTGTTAACTTAACAAGGTACTTCCCCGCATCTTTATAGGTATGCGTGCTCCTTATCTGGGTGCTTGTGGTCCCGTCGCCGAAATCCCAGAAATAGACCAGCGCTTGATTGTCGGGATCAGAAGACTTTGAACCATCAAATGTAAAGATGTTGCAAGAGAGTTTTGATTCCAGCCAAGGCTCTTCTTTTATTTTCGCTACCCTTGACTTGGGGGCCTCTACAAAAACCATCTTCGGGCCATCTAAGCCTGGCTCGAAAAATACAGGAATGGCGTCTCCATTACTTGTGGCAAGGTACATGGCCATGTTGGCGTTAGGCTGGGTGGCCTTTGTGATCTCATACACCCATCTCTTACCAGCATCACCGCTATCCACGTCTATCTCTGTATTAGCCCACACCCCTGTTCCAGAACCTTTGATCCTGTAGGCCTTGGTAGAGCTGATCAATTCAATATTTCCACCGTCAGAATCCAGATCAAAATTATATTCCACTATCTTTGAGACATCTTTAGGTATATCAGGATAAAGCGCCATTATCTTGCCGCGTTTCTCTGACAACCTTAAGTTTAACGTCTGGCTGAACGCCTCTGCCTGGTCCGGAGATACCTCAAGAGCAAACACATTGTTATCATCGCCGCTAATGCCTTCGGCGACTATTTTAAAATATCTGTAATCTCCTATCTTTTCTCCCTTTGACGCGTCTATTGCCGCGAAACGATAAAACTCCCTGTCGTATGACTGGTCTGCGCCAAATATCTTTTCCGCTATAAGAGTGCCCTTGCGAAAATCAGTCACATTCGCGTCAGTCACGCCTGCTATTGAAGAATACGCTTTCTCGCCGCCAAAAATAGAAAAACTGGTCTCTGTGTCCCATTGGCCGCTTTTTTCATCAATATAGTTACCAACATCAGGATCATACACAGAGATCTCTACTGTTCCTGTGTAACTGCTTGGAACGCGTAAAAACACGACCTGCGGCTTTTTTGTTGCCCCGTAACCTTTTTTACCATCGGGACCAAACACATACAGGTAGTTGATATTACTGCGTTCGGGCGGAATTATATAGCAAAAACCATTTTTTGCTATTGCCATACCAAGAAATAACACTGTTGCCATAGCTATGGTAATTTTTTTGTGCATAATACACCTCCTCGAAATATTTTAAGAACTTTACCCATCCTATTTAATAAGTATTATAAAATAATTGAGTGCTTATGTCAAGGGAAATTATAAAAAAAGCCTTAACTTGACAATTTGTGCAATGCACGATTTGTCAAGTTAAGGCTAGATTATTTCGATAGAGACGGTTATCAGCCCTTTGTCTAAGTCATCCAGCATTGAAAAAGCGGTCTTGGTCAGGTCAATTACCCGCCCCTCTCTCACTAATCTCTTGGCCGGGCCCCTGTCATTGACCCTTACACGTATAAAATTGCCATTATCAAGATTAGTGACCTTTAAGATTGTATTAAACGGCAGGTCCCATATCGCGCAAGTAAGAGCTGTCTCGTCAAATTGCTCCATATTGGTAGTGGTTTCAAGGACCCCGGGGTCAGATTCAGAATACCATGAGGCCATACCTTTATATATAACAGAGCTGGAAGCCACATCTCTGGCTGATATTGAAACTATTGTAATGAGCATGGTAAGTATGACTATTAAATTCTTCATAGAGACCCCAAATAAACCCTTCGACGCGCTACGCTTGCTCAGGGTTTATACTGAGCGGCGCTGTCGAAGAATAAAAAAACCTATTCTTACTTGAAAGAATAGGTTTTAATGCTTCGGCAATCCAGCTGCCATTTTCCGCCATAAAGCTTGGCGGATTTTAGGCCTGTGACTTTGCGCCCCACTCTTTCAAGTGGTTTGCCTTTATCGTCAAAAATATTCAGTTGTCTCTATTTAAAGTATGCCACAGAAAAATAGAATTACAAGAGTTCTGCTGCCAGGTTTGCCAGGCTTGAGCGTTCGTTGCGGGTCAAGAGTACGTGGCCGAACATCTCCTGGCCCTTCATTTTCTCTACCGCGTAACTCAGGCCATTTGATGATGAATCAAGGTATGGGCTATCTATCTGGTAGGGGTCGCCTGTTAAAACCATCTTTGTGTGGTTTCCCGCGCGGGTTACAACAGTTTTTATTTCGTGCGGGGTCAGGTTCTGCGCCTCATCTATTACTATAAATTGATTAGGGATGCTCCGGCCTCTCATATATGTCAGGGCCTCCAGCTGTAAAAAATCAGAATCTATAAGGTCTTCTATGTGTTCTTTTCGCTTGCGAATCGTAAGTATATATTCGAGGTTGTCATAGATAGGCTGCATCCAGTTGAGGAGCTTTTCTTCTTTTGTGCCCGGGAGATACCCTATGTCTCTTCCCATTGGGATCACAGGGCGCGACACCAGCATCCTTTTATACGCGTGCTCGTCCACTGTCTTTTTAAGCCCGGCCGCGAGGCCCAGAAGCGTCTTTCCTGTCCCTGCCTTACCCACAAGCGTAACAAGCTTTACATTGTCATCCATTAAAAGGTCAAAGGCTATTGCCTGCTCTTTGTTCCTTGGCTTTATCCCCCAGACATCATTTATATCCTGCCTGAGCGCCACAGCACCTTTTTGCTTCAGGGAATATCTCGCGAGGGCTGTGTGTTTATCATTGGAATTGTCTATAAGTAAAAAATATTGGTTTGGGAATAACCCCCCGTCTTTTATCCCAAGAAACTTCTTTTCGTAAAATAAGTCTATGTCTTTCTTGTCTACAAGGACCTCTTTCCAGCCCACGTACAAGCGGCCCATGTCCACCTTTTGCTTTTCAAAGTCAACTGCCCTTATGCCGAGAGCATCTGCCTTGACGCGAGCGTTTATGTCTTTAGAGACAAATATTACCTGGTTTCCTTTTTTCTGAAGGTCATACGCGACCATTAAGATCTTGTTGTCGCGCACTTCAGGGGAAAGATCCAGAAGGCCCTTTATCTCTACGTGCATGACAATGCGCAATACGCCGCCTGTCTCAAGAGGCACGCCCTCGCCTAATCTGCCGCGCTCTCTCAATTCATCAAGCATTCTTATAGTGGCGCGCGCGTTACGGCCTTTTTCATCGCTGTCTTTTTTGAATATGTCAAGCTCCTCTATGACATCTATAGGCAGGACCACTTCATTGTCGGCGAACGCGGTGAGCGCCGAGGCGTTATGAAGAAGCACATTAGTATCCAGGACAAATATCTTTCGCATAGCTTATATTATTATACACATTGTTTAATAAATTTCAACACTTAATTCTGATTCACATAGTCAAGTGTTCGAGGCTTAACCTCGAACACTTGAAAAAAATCCCCTGAAGGATCACTCCTCCAGGGGATTTTAGTATTACCTGTAAAACTAAACTTAGAAGGCTACATCCAAAGTTGCTAAGACCTGGACTGCTGTTTCTGCATTCTCTTGTGCGCCAGTTGCGCCACCGAATGCATCGCCTGGGCTGAAATAACCAGCAGAAAGACCCATCTTAACATCTTCTGTATAATCATAGTTAAGAGCAAGGTCTACTTCGAAACCAAGGTCGTCATCTGCCTTCATGTAGTAGTTGGCTGCTGTAATGTTGCTCGGCGTTGCTGCTGTTCCCTGACTCATCTGCTGATTGTCCTGAGCAACAAGCTTTTCATCCAGCCAGAACTTGTAATAATCAAGGCTGACTGTGAGGTCCTGAATAGGAGAAATGCTGCCACCCACATTCAATATGTCAGCATTACTATTCTGGCCAACATTCACGCCACTAAGGATATAGTTCGCAA
>JAHIEN010000039.1 GCA_018901615.1 Candidatus Omnitrophota bacterium
AACCTCTTGTAACCTCCTATAACCTCTTGTAACCTCCTATAACCTCTTTATATAGTCCATACACCTTATCCACCATTCCATTAATAGAAAATCTCTCTATGACAGTTTCCCTGCCTGAGTGAGACATCTCCTGGTATAACTCTCTGTCTTTAAGAAGCCTTATCACAGGCTCGACCAGAAGCTCATGCCTTGAAGGTTCGACCAGAAAACCATTCACCCCATCTCTGACAATACTCGATATACCTCCAACCTTAGTAGCAACAACAGGTTTTGCGGACGCCAGCGCCTCCAGGAGAGCTATACCAAGGCCTTCTTTTCTCCTGGGAGTAAACATAAATACATCCATGACAGACAATATGTTTACAGTATTAAGCTGGGGCTTGACAAATATTACTTTTTCTGTCAGGCCAAGACGTTGTGTCAGGTCTATTATCTTATAGCGTTCTCTGCCGTCTCCGACAAAAACAAGCTGCACATTAGGCTTTTCTTTTAATATCTCATAAAGCGCGTGGAGAAGGATGTCATGGCCCTTGTCAGGCGTGAATCTGGCTACTGTCCCAATGACAGAGTGATCCTTTCTTATGCCAAAACTATCCTTTAGCTCTCCTTTTTCCTTTTCTGAAAAATCTCTAAGGTATTTCTTTATATCAATGCCGTTATATATCAGGGAAATTTTGTCTTTTGGCACCTGAAAATCTTTTATCAGATGCTCTCTTACCGCCTCACTTATAGCAATAACGCGGTCGCCCCATGCAGGGATCAGTGTACGGCATATATTTTTATTAAAAAACCCATGGCATGTTGTAACAAACCCCGTCCCGCATAACCTTGACGCAAAAAACCCTACTACCTGTGTAACGCGTGTCTGTGAATGTATTACATCTATTTTCAACCTTTTAACTATCCTGCAAACCTCCATCAGGCTGGAAACAACCTTCGGGCTTAATTCTGATTTCGTTGATATATTAATGTTTATATGAGACACGCCGCCTGATGTCAGATCCGGAACCAGCACCCCGCCGGAAGAAGCAACTATAACATCCTCGCCTTTTGCCCTCAGGGCCCTGGCAAGAGATACCGTATAGGTCCCGATACCGCCGATGTTGAGATGGGTGGTTAAAAGTAAAATACGCATAGCCAATAAAGGTTATATGATGTTATCTGATGTTGTCAGAGGTTATATGATGTTGCGGAAATTACAAAAGCAACTTCAGATAACCTAAGATAACTTCAGACAACCTTTGACAACCTCTAAGAATTAATCCTCTCCATTACCAACTTATACACTTCATCCACGCTGATCTTTTCCATACAAATATTTTTTTTACAGGAGGCTTTATAACATGGCCCACAGCTTACTTCTTTTTTTATAACCCTTCCCTTATCCGCAGGCTCAAGATGTCTCCTCGGGTCAGTGGGGCCGAATAACGCTATGAAATCAGTGCCCATTGCGGACGCTATATGCATTGGAGCGCTGTCACCAGTCACATAGACGCTACACCTCTTTATCAATGCCGCAAGCTGCGTAATATTTGTCTTTCCCGCGGCATTGATAACCTTGGACCTGGCCAGCTGAGCAAGTTCCATGGCTGTATCTGTCTCTCCTCTAGAGCCTGTAACAATCACCCTGATATCTTTTGCCGCAAGCGTATCAGAAAGTTTCGCAAAATACTTTAAAGGCCACCTTTTTGTCTTCCAGCTGCCGCCGATATTGATCCCCACCATAGCATGGGTTTCACTGACCCATTCGTTTTTTAGAAAATTATCTACGTAGTAATCATCTTCCTTGCCTGGCCAAATCTCCAGGCGTTTTGACGCGCCGATTGTATTGACCCCCGCTCTCTTGAGTATTCTGAATTGTTCTTCAACAGGCCCAGCCCCTATATTTAAATATTTTAATTTATTATTTATCAGAAATCCCATCTTTCTATTGCTGTAACCAAACCTCTTAGGGATGGTGCCCATCCACGTCATTAAATGACTGGTTCTGTTGTTCTGTAAATCTATTGATATATCAAAGGCCTTCCGCCTCAATATAGAACTTATCTTCAAGAGGCCTCTGAGGCCTTTGTCTTTTTCCTTCCTGTCGTATAGCACAGCCTCGTCTATATAAGGGCACTTCTTTAATACGCGCCTGGATTCTACGCCGACCAGGGCACTGATAAACGCTTCAGGAAAACTATTTCTTAATGCCTTTATGCTGGGCACTGATAAAATCACATCGCCTATCGCGCCTATCTTCACAACAAGAATCTTTTTTTTACTGTGCGCTTCTTCATAGAGCTTCGCGGTATCTTCAGTCATGCGCGCAAGACTGTATTCTTTTTCTATTCTTTTTCTTGCCTCATCCGCCATGTCCCTGGCCAGAGACCTGTCCTTTAATAATTTTATTATGGAATCGACCATCTCCATGATATCGCCCGGCTTGACCAGGAGGCCTGTTTTTCCATCCTCAATAATATCTACTGCCCCACCAATACGCGTGGCAACAACAGGCACGCCGCTGGCCCCTGCTTCTATAATAACCCTGCCAAACGCTTCCTGGCCTATTGAAGGCAAGACCAGCAAATCCAGTTCAGACATCACCTCAGGCATATCATGCCTTGAACCCAAAAACTCAATAAACCTCTCTATATTGAGCTTCTTGACCAATGACTTCAGATTATCCCTGTACTCAGGCTTGCTATCCGGAGCGTCTCCCACTATAAGGACCTTTGTCCTGGGAAATATCCTTACCACCCTTGCTATGGCCTGTATAAAAAACGCGTGGCCTTTTATCGGCGTGATCCTTCCAACAACGCCTATCTTGTATTCTGTCTTGCCAGACGCGGGGTCTATAGGTTTAAATCTAAACCTTTCCAGGTCCACGCCTCTGGGTATAAACCTTATCCTCTCGCGCGGCACGCCAAAGTCCTCTATCATATGCCTGCCGATTACACTCGAAGCCACTACCACATACTTACCCCAGCCCATAACGCGGCTTAAAAGATGCGTAGAATAATATCCATGGGCTGTTGTAATAAAACATGCGTCAGTTTGCCTTGCGGCAAAAAAGGCTATAATGGCAGGTACCCGGGAGCGCGCATGAATAATATCTACGCGTTCTTCCCTGATAATGTACCTGAGCCTTTTCACCATTTTTATTACTGTAAAGACAGACTTCTTGTCTACAGGCAGCTTTATATGCCTGACCCCTGAATTAATAAGCTCCTTTACCAGACGACCGCCATTGGACACAACAATTACTTTGTGCCCTTTTTTAATGAGCTCCTTCGAGATATCTATAGTCCCGGTCTCGACCCCGCCCACATCCAGTCTTGGAAGTATCTGCAATATATTCATAGCTGAAGGCTGATAGCTCATATAATACCCTGTAATCTTTTTATTATCTTTTCTTTGTCTTCAAGCTTTTTTACTACTGGTCTTTCTATCAAAATCTCTTTTATGACATTATAAATTCTCTCTGGCTTTGTTATTTTTATATAACCTTGCCTTTCTAGATTTTCTATGGTTCTTTCATATTTTGACGCTAAACGTTCAGATTTAAATATCACTGTGTACCTGCCTGAGCTAACCGCCTCTGAAATCATGGATACGGATTCAGGAGATACAATCACGACATCGCTATTACTCAATATATCCTGCACCGCGCCTTCTGTATTTTTTTCGTTTGCGATAATTAATAATTTACATCGTTTGCAATTTCCTAACCTATCTTTTAAAAAAGAATCTATCTCGGGCAAGGTCCTTCTGGACGTTGTAACAAATATATAATAATCCAGCTCTTCCGCTATTCTTAAAACCTCTTCCACGACCTTCTTCACAGACTCTTTTGTTAATTTAAAACCTTTCGCATCTCCTCCGATCAGCAGACCTATACCGTTCACCCTCAACCCTTCACCCTTCGTCTTTGCCTTAATTCTATTTGGCGCTGTCTCTGTTATTAAAATATTTGAGCCTTCCCTCTCTGGCGCATCGTGTCTAGGCAAAATAATCAAGTCGAACTTACCGGCGCGGCCCAGCCCAGGTTTCATCATGATAATATTCTTCGCGTTATTGTCATACTTTAGAAAAATATTCGTGGCTGCTGTAGACGCCCCGCATGAAATAACTATATCAGCGTATCCTTTGATTTTCTCAAACGATTCTTTTTCCAGGCAAAACTTCAGGCATCTCAAACAGCCCTGACATCTCCTGCTGGCAAACAAACTGGATAGATCAAGAAAACCCCTGGCAAACTTGTTCTTAAATTTTAACTCCGCCGCTTCTATTTTAACTACAGGGGCCTCTTTTATGCCTCTAGCCTTGAGTCTGGAATCCATAGCGCCTTCTACCATTTCCGCTGCCGCCATTGCCTGATTAAGGTGGCCTGTTTTTCCGTCTGTCAAGACCAGCACCCTGCGCTCCGGAGTTGACTTCCATCTCTTATGAGACCAGAGCCATTGATCTGGAAACTTTCTTATATAAGACTCAAGGACTGCGGAGATCTTCTTTAAATACTCTTTTATGTCCTTATCTTTGTCCTTGCCAGAAACAAGCGAAAAAGGTTCATTCATTATTATTTCGTGTTTATTAAAGGCCGGGCGCCTTACAAAAGTAGGGAGTATAGTCGCTCCTGTTTTTATAGCAAAGGCCATTGCGCCAGGCGCAGTAGAAGCAGGCCTTCCAAAAAAATCGACAAATACACCGTTAGGCCCGGCATCCTGATCCATAAGTATAGCCACTATCCCGTTACCATGCAGGGTCTTGATGATCTCCCTTATTGAAAAACCCTTTGTTATTACCCTGCACCCTGTCTTCCGCCTGTAGCTATTCAGGAGATCATTAAGCCTTTTGTGTTTTTGTTCGCGTACGAAGACCGTTAAGACATGGCCTCTGGAACTAACTGCCAGAGACGCCATCTCCCAGTTACCGAAATGCCCTGCTAAAATTATAATGCCTTTACCTTTATCAAGGGCCTCGTCTATCCTCTCGAAATTCCTGACCTCCGCGTGGTCATCTAAATACCTCTTCGCTATCGCGGGCAGCTTAAAGAACTCTACCACGCTCATTACAAGGTTTTGAAAATGCGCCCTATTGATCTTTTTAAGCTCACGGCTCTTTTTTTCCGGAAACGCGGCTTTCAGGTTAGCGTACGCGATCGAGCGCCGTTTTATGTTAACGGCGTACGCAATATCCCCGATGCGCCTGCCAATCCATAACGCGAACCCCGGGGACGCGCAAAAAAACAACGCGGCCAGTGC
Source organism: Candidatus Omnitrophota bacterium (assembly GCA_018901615.1). Classification (GTDB taxonomy): domain Bacteria; phylum Omnitrophota; class Gorgyraeia; order Gorgyraeales; family Gorgyraeaceae; genus JAHIEN01. The sequence goes on from JAHIEN010000039.1 coordinate 5,244, forward strand.
CTTAACCGCTACAAATCCCAGAAAGTCTATTATAGAATCCTTGTTCATTCTCGGTTACCTTGAGCTGGATGCGTAAAACTAAGACGTTGGATACTAGATGCTTGATGCTTGACGCCTGCAGCCTAACAGCATCTTTCTCTGTGGTGATAACTGTGCCGATTTTGTTTTTTAGACAATAATCGTTTATCCTTCGCAGATCCTCGCATGTATAACAATGATGATCACGAAATATAAAATGCTTTTTAACCATCAATCCCAGATTTAAAACCGTGCTCTCAAATGAAACAGGATTACCGATACCTGAAAAGATGACAGTTTCTTTTACTTTATTCTTCAAAAAGTTAACATCTACCAGCTGTTCATCTGAAAGTCTGTAAAAATCCTGAAACTCGTGTATGGATCTTGCGATGAGGGCATCGGGATTTATGCATCTTAGTTTACTTTCTAAATCTTGAATGCTCTTTTGATCCTTAATCAAATCCGTCTTTGTAATCAAAAATACATCCGCCCTTTTAAGGCCTCTCAGGCCTTCGCGCAATGAACCGGCAGGTATCAAAAAGCCGTTTCCAAAAGGGTTTGTCGCGTCAATGCACACAATATCCAGATCCCTTTTTAATCTCCTGTGTTGAAATCCGTCGTCCAGCAGAATTATATCTGCCGAGCATTTTTTTACAGCCTCGCAGGCAGTCTTGACTCTGTCCTTCCCGATTATAACAGGTACATCCGGCGCGGATCCGGATAAAAGCCCTGGCTCGTCCTGTCCATAGCCCCTTATAAGCGCCGCAACTTTTCTGTTCTGACCTGAAAAATATTTGATCAAAAATAATACCGCCGGGGTCTTTCCAGTGCCACCCCAGGTAATATTACCGACGCTTATGACAGTCGCGTTAACTTTAAATCTTTTTAAGACCTTTATGTCGTATAGGATATTTCTTATAGACGTGACTAAAAAATAAACAAGCGAAAAAGGCGCCAGGAATAATCTATATCTATATATTAGCTTCATGACAGGTTAAAAAATGCCCAGGATTATTAAAATAGTGACAAGCAATAGAGACGCTATTGTAACTGGTATGGATGAGGAAAGCCATGTCTTGATATCAACAGGGCTCCTGGATTTTTCGCTTATCGATATACCCAGGATGCTCGCTGCATGACCTACAGGCAATCCATTTGCACCAAAACCTACGCCAAGCGCAAGGATCCACCACAAAGACGCGCCATTAATCCCCAATGCTGAAAGGGTCTTAACTATCGGGAGCATGATCATGGTAAATGGCACTGCGCCTACCATGGATGAAAATATCGCTGTTATCCATAACAGCGATATTTTATATAGCTTAAGATTCGCATATGCCAACACAGCTGTCTTTTTTGCCAAAAGAGATAACAGGCCTGTCTCATGTAACCCTCCCACGATAACAAAAAAGCATGCAAAAAACGCAAGGACCGGCCATTCCACATCATGAAATATCTCTTCAGGATTGGGCCTCAATAGCAAAAATGCCAGGCCTGCACCTAAGAGCGCTATAAATGAGGGGTACAGGTGCAGGGGTTCGTGCAGAAAGAAAAGTATAAATGTAACTGAAAGCGCCACAAGAGATTTAATCATGCCCTTGGGATCCTTTATTGCCTTTTTCGCATCTATATCCGCGATTGCCTGAAAATTTTTGGGCTTATCAGATAGATCTTTTCTATGTATGAATCTGAGTATAAAAAGCGAAAAGAATACAACTACTAAAGTCACAGGGAAAAGGTTCTTTAAAAAATCATTAAAGCTCAAGCCGGCTGCAGAGCCAATAAAGATATTGGGAGGGTCTCCGACAAGTGTCCCCACCCCGCCTATTGTTGCAAGCAGCATCTCTGCCATAAGTATAGGGAGTGGTTTAATACCCAGGATATCGCATACCAGGATTGAGATAGGCACTATTATTACGATTGTCGTAACATTGTCCACCAACATGGAAAGAAATGCAGTGGACACACCCAGAAGCGCCATAAGCACCCAAGGTCTTCCTTTTGAAAGTTTTGCCAGGCTTATGGCGATATATGTAAAAAATCCTGTCCTCTTAATTATAGCTGCTATAATCATCATGCCAAGAAGCAGGCCCAGCGTATTAAAATCTATTGCAAGAAGCGCCTCCTTCTGAGTATAGAAACCCATGATGTGGCCCACGATGATCATTAAAAGAGCGCCGCAGCCTAAGGCAATAACCTTATCTATTTTCTCTGTCACAATACAATAAAGCGCTGCCAAAACTATTGCCAAGGCTATTATGCCCATCAACATCTTTACCTACCGCCCTTCTCAAAAAATGCCTTACAGATATCGCCTCTTGTAATTATCCCTTTAAGCACGCCTTCTTTTGCAACAAGGATCCTGCGCACATTGAATTTCTGCATCATGGCTGACACCTTTAGGAGTGACGCATCTTCATCAACTGTCACGCCTCCCTTTTTCATAATGTCTTCCGCGATAAAGAGTTCGAACATCGGAAGCGACTCAAACTCCTCGTCAAGCGCCCCAAAATCATCTATAAATATGATGTTCTCCCCCAGCATGTCAAAATAATCAGGCAGAAGCACGGACAACATCTCAGCCTTGGTGACCATGCCGAGGATCTTGTTGTCCTTATCCACCACAGGCAGGCCTCCATAACGCGTCTTTTTAAATATCTCGAAAATGACACGTATACCCGTAGAAGGGGAAATAGTAATAACATCCTTAGACATTACATCTTTAGCTTTCATATCGTCTCCATATATATTAGATATATATGTTATTATAAGAGGGGGATTTTGTCAAAGACTAAGATTATCCCAGATGTTCGAGGTTAAGCCTCGAACATCTAAGTGTTCGAGGCTTAACCTCGAACACTTGATAACTAAACTAGAAAAGGGATTTGATTAACTCGATGGTGCGCTGGCTGGAGCCTGAGTTATTTTCTACAACAGCTTTGGCGTTAAGACCTAGCCTTTTCCGCTCTTGTGGGTCTATTATAAGCAGCCTTATTGCAGAGCAAAGTTCTTCTTTGTCTCCCACTTGAATGCACGCCTGATCTTCAAGAAATGACTTCACGACATCCTGGAAATTAAACGTGAACTTGCCGATTACAACAGCCCTGCCAAGACTAGCTGGTTCAATAGGGTTCTGTCCGCCCTTTTTCACAAGGCTGCCACCTATAAAAACTATGTCTGCTGCTGTGTAAATGGTTTTAAGGTTGCCGATTGTATCAAGGATAAAGACAGGTTGAACCCCGAACCACTCACTTCGTTCGGGTACGGGGCATGGGCTAAACCCCGAACCACTCACTTCGTTCGGGTACGGGGCATGGGCTAAAGGTTGGAGGCTGGAAAATCTTGCAGGTTTAAATCCGTGTTTTATTAAAAGTTGCTCGATTTCCTGCGTGCGTTCTACGTGGCGCGGGGCTATTAAAAACCTTAGGTTGCGGTATTCTTTGATGAGCCTGGAATAACTTTCGAGAATCAGCTCATCCTCTCCTCTATGCGTACTGCCTGCTACCAATAAAATATCGCTATCTTGCAGTCCGAGTTTGCCTCTGAGCTCCTTTCTGCCGGCCATAGACCCGAGCAGCGACAGATCAAACTTTAAATTCCCAGTCACACGCACCTTTTCTTTTGGCGCGCCCAGAGACAATATCCTGGCGGCATCCTGTTCTGACTGCATAAGTATAAGAGAAAATTTTTGCAGTATCCCTGAAACCGTGAATTTTATTTTCCGATAGCCAAAATACGACTTGTTAGAAATCCTCCCGTTTACAAGGACCATCTTCGCGCCAGAGCCATGAAGCAAAGAAATAAGGTTTGGCCATAGCTCTGTTTCCAGGCATAAAAATAATTCCGGCTTGATCGTTTCAATGACTCTATTGACTATAAAACTTACGTCGTAAGGAAGATAAAACACTCCTTCTTCGCCTGTGGCTATTATCCTGGCAATCTTATTACCTGTATAAGTAACGCTTGAAAATAAAATGGTGTGCCGCGGAAATGTCTTTCTTAGAAGCGGGGCCAGGATGCTTGCCGCCTTCATCTCCCCCATACTCACAGCGTGTATCCAGATAATCTTCCCTTTGGAGGACAGAGATTTAATACGTTCCGGAAGGATCCCTAAACGCTCCAGGAGACCATGCCTGTATCGCTTTGTAACAACAAGGTATGGTAAGTATACTATGCCAAAAATTATGAATGATAAATTATAAAGTAGTCTCATTCGTAATACGTCGCGCAGGAATTATCAGACTCCCAGACAGATACCGATTTAACAGAAAGACCCTTGAACTTTATGGAAGAAACCAGTTTATCATAGATATATTTCGCTATATTTTCAGCAGAAGGATTTCTAGCCTTGAAGGCCTTTAATTTATTGAGATAGGCATGGTCTAATTTAGCTAGTATAGTTTTAAGTCTTATTTTCAGAATCTTAAAATCAGCGGCTATACCAATATTATCGACTCTTTCTTTTTCAAACCTCGCCTCGATCTTCCAGTTATGCCCGTGCAGTTCTTCGCATCTCCCGCGATAACCCCTTAGATTATGCGCGCCGCAAAAGTCTGATCTTATAAGTATCTCATACATGATCCGCTCTCCTGACTTTATCTATCTTCCTCCCAAGAAACTTTTCCCCTGTCTTTACAAACTGCTCCACTGCGTCTGTCGCAAAAAACATATGGCGCGGCTTATTTGTAGAGCTGGATAACATATTATTTTCTTTCAATATCCCGGCGACCTCCTCTGCTACTGAGCTGGCTGAGTCTATTATTGTGACTTTTTTACCGACTACTTTTGAAATTACATTTTTAAGGAGAGGGTAATGCGTGCATCCGAGGACAAGGGTATCTATCCTGCTGTTTAAAAATGGCTTTAGATATCTTTTAGCAATGTCACGCGTTATGACGTCTGATAACCATGCCTCTTCAGCGAGAGGCACAAACAACGGACAGGCAATAGATTTTACCTTTATATGCCTGGAGATCTGGCTTATTTCCTTTTCGTAGGCCCTGCTTTTTATTGTAGTGAATGTGCCTATAACTCCTACCCTGCTATTTTTGGTAGTTTCTACAGCCTTTCTGGCGCCAGGCTTAATAACCCCTACAACAGGGATCCTGAGTTTTTTTCTCAAAACCGGCAGACTGATACTTGAGGCTGTATTACAGGCTACTATAATCAGCTTGACTTTAAATCTTTTAAGAAAGTCAGCGTTTTCTATCGAGAACCGTTTTATGGTCTCTGAGGATTTTGTACCGTAAGGGACCCTGGCTGTGTCGCCAAGATACACTATTTTTTCATTTGGAAGGGCCTTAAATACCTCTTTTACCACAGTAAGCCCGCCCACCCCTGAATCAAATATCCCAATCGGTCTATTATCCATTTAATCCGTCGTTCGCTCCGCTTACTCCTTAAAACACTCAAAGAACTAAAAACATATGGGGTGCTTTTAGTTTAAAAGTATTATACCTTGACCCTTTCATCTATTCAATAAATATATTAGCTAAAAGGGGTATTAATAAAACAGGTGAGATAAAAACTATAGCCTTTGGAAAAGAAATTTTAAATCTTTCCATACCCATAATTTTTCTGCTATAGAAGATAAAGGCTTTTGAGCCTTGATTAAACAACTGGGTTTGCCCCACTCGAGTATAGGTGAAACAGGGTATCCATCTGGATAAGGATCAATCTTTTCTATCCTTTTGAATTTGTTAATACTAAGCGCCTTCATGTACAGTTTAGGTACACCCTCATGTATACGCGTAACATAAGGAAATGGAGCAATATATATTTTGCCAGCTGGTTTTAAAATTCTTTTTGCTGGTTTGATTATACGGCTTATATCGTTGAAATAGGCTTTTAGTGTATATGTAAGCGCCTTAGACATATAAGAGAGATAGCTCCTTTCCTTAAACATCCTATTCTCGTAAGGATGAAACATTGTTACAACATCAACGGTAGATTCTGATATAATCAGTTTATGTATATCTCCGCGAACTGTGCCTCCATTTTCCGATGAGACTTTTTCCCATGGAATTGATTTATCTATGCCTACAACGAGTAACGGTTTATTAGATACTAATTTTTCTCTTTGTATCTTGACTAATTCGCAGGCAAGAGGTTTCCTATGCCCAGCAAAGAAATCAACGACTATGAAACGATCTTCCCTTTCAAATGTCAGGTCAAAAAGATCCCTTATGATGCGAACTAAAATATCTCTTGTTAGTACTACTTTTACAGGGTTAATCTCTGGGTGAGAATCAAAATACTCTTTGAAATTAACATACAATAAATCGACCGCTTCTAAATCCTCTTCTATCAAATCTTCTGAATAAATATCGCGATATATAATTTCTTTTAATCTTTTATATAATTTTAAGTTACTTTCATCCTTCTCCTTTCCTGCTTCATAAGCAACCCCCTTTCTATCAGTTATTTTAGATATGAGTAATTTAAGATATTTATTTATATCTAGAATGCTGCCTTTTTGTTGCGCCTGTTTCACGGATTCTTCCATTTCTGTATATATGTCTAAGTCGCTTATATCCATAGAGTACAATAATGACGCTGAGGCATGCATAGACCGTATTGCTGAGGCAAAACCTTTTCCTTCCTTGATCTCTTTATCTATAAATACCTTTGATTCTGCATCAATCAATCCTGATACCCTCATGCCTGTTGCCTTCATAACTTCATTAAACTTTTTCGCAATGTAATTATTTAAAGGTTCAAGATATTCATATATACTCGCCTTCTCTTCTTCCAATGAAACTTCTATAATAAGGTCTATGTCGGAAGTTGGCCCTGCGGTGAGAAAATTCGCGCTACCAAATAACCAAACCTTTTTAATTACATCGAGGTTTTTGGTTAAATCACTAACAACTTCTTTGCTAAGCATATATCTAAATATACCGTGTGCTTCTGTCTCAGATTTCCGCAACCGCTCAATAAGTTTATCCTTATCTATCCTCAACTTTTCAGAGGTCTTTAAAAGGGTTCTCTCCCACAACATACCAAGCTGTTTTGCCCTCACTATCCTCAAGACCGCATTGACATCCCCTGCAAGGCGATATGAGGAAATATCGCGCTGTTCCATTACTTCTTTGGTTAAATACGCTGCTTTCTCAAGGACCTGGCGCCGCCTTGCATCAACCTCATCAGCAGAGTACCATTTGCCCAAAACAGCCTGTTCTGTCTCGAAACTTGAAACAATCACCCCTCCTGCGTTGGCCAATGTGTCATGAATTACAGATATACCTCGTTCATATAATACTGCCTCAGCCTCTCTGGTTGTCGGGCCATTGGCTAATTCAACCACGATTTTAGCCTTTATAATATCTACATTGTCTTTCCGTATTTGATTCTCCAGAGCTGCAGGAACGAGGATATCGACATCAGCGCCCAGGAGCTCTTCTGTCCTTTCATTCACGCCTATCTTCGGGTCAGAGTCATCAAACCTTCCTTTTGGCTGGGCATTGACCTTGCCTTCTTTATAATAGTCTATTAACGATGCTCCCCGCGGCCGTGTATTTACCCACTGAACCAAGTCTTCCAATTCTCCCTGGCTAAAACCTTCTTCCTTGTATAAGGTCAATGTGCGGTCATTTATATACTGGACTATTGCTCCTTCTCTTGCCAAGTCAAGCGCGACATGGGCTCCTACATTTCCGAATCCCTGAATAGCTACTGTTTTCCTTTTTACATCGATCAAAGACCTCATTACATCCACGCCGCCAAATCCAGTTGCCTCAACCCTACCAAGTGAGCCGCCTGATTCAATTGGCTTTCCAGTAAAGACACCTAACCATGATACTGGATTACCCAGCCTAGAATAATTACTTGCTGCCTCCGATAAAGACGCTCTAGTGACATCGTATCCACCTTTGTCAAATATTGTTTTTAATAGCTTATAAAGTTCGGGGTCACTATCCTGGATTTCATGGGTTTCTTCAAGGATGTACTTTAGATATTCGTCTTCATACCATGAGAGGATCTGGGGATCGGTATTTACGTCCGGGGCAGGTATGTCAATATCTATCCCTATCTTTTGTTGCTCTGCCAAGTCTCTGGCATGGCTTCTGGCAATCTTTGCAAGGTTAACATCACTCCTCCAATTATTATAATCCTTGAGAACCCATTTGCCATTTTCTTCTGCTACATAACCTATGAAGACAATCCCTTTTCCGCCGCCTAAATCTAATCCAGCACCTGAATTCTTAAGCGTCATCCCAAGGGATAAGGCCTGAGCCTCTTCTATCAACCACTTTGCCACAAACTCCTCTACTTCTTCCTTTGTTGCGCCGAGCTCACTTAGTCTATCCAGTGTCTCTTTGAAAGTACCAGTCTTTTCATTCATGAGTTCAGAACCCCTAGAGTATCGTATGCCGCCTTTTGCAGGTCCCAGCATTATATTATTCTTTACCCTGACCCTAAAAACCTTGGCGTCATATGAGGTCCCGTCTAGATCCTCAAATCTAAGGGTCTCCCAGTTTGAGTGCACATCATATGGATTTTGAAGTTCATTTATTATATCTTTATCCTGTCCATCCACATAACTCCTCAAGACCTCCATCCGGTTCTTCATGTCTACCCAGTAGGGATTTACAATAGATCCTATAAACCCCTCAACAGTGCCCTGATCTTGCTTAAAGTGCAAGGCCTTTGTGAGCCTATCATTATCTTTCTCGCTATTTACTAAAAGGGGGATTCTTAGGGTAGGTTTTTTGTTTAGATTTATACCATAACTTGTATTAGTTATAACAAGCAGGAAAGGTATAAGTAATGATACAATTTTTAGATTAAAAACTTTTTTAAAGTTTACCATAATGAGAACAAAAAAATTTCCTTTTCTTGTCTCCTTATAAGAAAGGAAAACTCTATATATAATATAGCGAACAGTTACAATATACCACAAAAAGCGTTCCCTTGCAAGAGATTTCGCAGACGTCCTAAAGCGGAGCAAAAATCTGGATACCTAAGTCGCAGGTAAACAGAATAAGATTGCGAAATAACATCTTTGAGATTTATATTAGGGAAGGGGTGATTGGATAACGCGATCCATTGAATGAGACAACAGTGCAAAAATGCTGTATATATTTTTTGCACCGGCCGGTCATTTATTATTACTTAGTTAACTCATAAATTTTTTCTCTATTGTAATTTATTGTAAAGCCGCCGATAACTATATTGTAAATATGATACTGATTTAATGGTTTTTTGCTCTTCTAATCATAAACTCTACTGCCTTGCAGCAGTTTATAGGTTCTAACCTTACTTCGGGAATATCCATCTTAAAAACTCTGAATATTTCGTCTGCAAAACCTTGGCCTATTGTTTTCACCTTATTGAAATCCAAGATCACTACCTTAAATTTATCCAGCCCCATAACAAGCCTTCTAGCCTGAGACCGTGAAGTGTATTCCACGCCCTTATGATAAAGCTTAACAGTAACCTTTGTTTTATTAAACTTATAATCGCTATCGGTATACTGGGCAAAAATCGTATTTATATCTTTTTTTGTTTTTTTGTTAATTTGAAAAGACACTTTTGTCCCTTTGCGATGTTTTATTTCCTCCGTAAAAATATCATCTGCCTTATTATCGATCAATAAAGCTATTTTACTACTTTCGATCTTAAACATATCCGCAATCTTTGAAGTAAAAAATATGCCTTCTCCCGTATGTTTTGACGGCATTGTAGTTTTCTTACCTTTCAAAATTTCAGTTAAAGCTTCGTATTCATCTGTCAATTTAAACTTTTTCTGTATATGTTTAAAGATGCCTATACCCCTATCAATAACATTGAAACTCGCTGTATCGCTGCTTATAGTTAATAAAATATCTATAAATTCTGAACCTGAGTGCTCAACTGCGTTATTGAGCATTTCCGTAAAAGCATATCTTATAATATCCTGCGTGTTTTTTTGCAATTTTTTTATTGAGGGTATTGCGTAAACAGCTTTAGTATAAACATGGTCCTCCTGCAAGTTTTTGTTCTTAAGCTTTAATTTACACTTTTTATCTGTTTCACTTATTTTTTTCGCTTCTTTCTTTGAAAACAAAATATAATAAGACCCCCTTGTCTTGCCAATTCTAAGAAGTTTTTGCGACTTAACTAGCTCGCGTAAATGCTGATGCGCAGCTTGCCGTGAAACATTGCAGATCTTAGCAACTGTAGCGCTATTTACGCTGCCCTTGCCTCTAGCCTCTATTAATATCAAATCTTTTATATTTCTCATATTCTAAGTATACCATAATTGTAAACTATTGTAAAGTAAACTTTTCTTTTATTGTAAAGTAAATATATATAAAATGACGAGCGAATCACCAAAAAGATGTTAAAACAGGCCAATCCGGTCTCTAATAGGAATGAAGATTTTTATAGCCTTGTTAACGGTGAGAAAAAATTTAAACCCTTGCCCTGTTAGATGATAGGTACAAAGGTTCAAATTGGTCGCAGTGGTGGAGGCGGTCACAACCAATTCGAAACATCGCTGAGATCCGGGCTAATATTAAGATCTTCCCTGCCAAACACCCTCATTTATACCAGAAACTAGCCCAAAAAGCAACCGAATTACATTTATTGGGTATGCCTTATAGCAAAATAGGCAAAATCCTAAACATAGACCCCAAAACCGTAAAAAAAGCGACCGAGGACGCAATGTCCGAGGGAGTGCCGAACTCAACTGAGTTCGGCCAATCTCAAAAGGAGGAATAACCCATGTCCTGGCCATACAGCATCATTTACAGATTTCTATACTCAAGCGAAAAATACATCTGGTCCCAAGTCCGCATACTCCACGAAACCAACAAAGCCATTCTTGTCTACAACGGCATGAAAACCTGGATACCTAAGTCACAGATATACGGAATAAAACTAAGAAAAAATATCTTTGAAATTTATACTAAAGAAAGTACGATAGGATAGCACTTAGAAAATTCTCTATGTTGGGATAATTGAAGCCACTAGTTTATAACAATATCCATCTTTATAAGGAGCTGCTAAACTGATACATAAATATATATTTTCTGAATCTAACTTATAAAAACCTACCTTTTTTTTATTATACTCTTCTAAGAAAATTGGATCAGTAACTCCAAGATCATATTCTAACTCATTATATACAAATATAGCCCTTAATTTCTTTTTATTTTCATAATCTGTACGAGATAGTCTTATCGATTTAGGTTTTACTAATAACAGTGAATATCCAAGTTTATTTTTTTCAAGGAATTTTACCTCTATCCTATCTTTTCTATCTTGATTAATGAAAATTTCTTTAGGCTTATCACATAGGCTATCAAGTTTATCCTCTGGCCATCTTCCGAGATATTCCCATCGTTCCTCACTTATAAGAATATTTTCTGGCTGACAAGCTGTGGGTTGTAACTTTTTATAGTGAATCCTCATTATATCCAACAAGTTAGGCAACTTCCCGTTACTATATTTAATCAATTCATTGGTTAACTTTCCTTCTTCGCTTACAGGTCTAATCCATTCTTTGGTATCAACAGTTTTCCCTGCAACGCATTTACCGCCTATTTTCGTAGAATTAGCTAAACAAATAATATCTTTGTAAGCCAAGGGATATCCTCTTTTATAAATGAACTATTTTTATATCTTTGTTTAAGTCTCTCAGATATTCTGCCAATAAACGTCTATGACAATAATCTGGCTTCTCTTCGCTACATAACAAACATGCGCCATTCATTTCTTTGAAATCAATGTTCTTAGCAATATTCCTTTGGCGAAGTAAAGATAGATATTGACTTTTATATTCATCCCAATTTATCTTTTTTTTCTTAAAATTATTGAGCATCTCTTCTGTTGGCGCCCATTCTAAAATATGGGCATATTTAATATTCCCTATTTTTTCCAGGAAATATTTGAAATCGTCTTGTTTAGTAAAGCCTGCTAATTGAGATTTATTATTTAATCTTGCGTCTATAATACATTTTATATTATTTTTTAACAAAAGCTCAAAGAATTTTTTAGCACTTTTTTTAGTGAAACCTACCGTATATAGATTCATAATTATTTCTTTTCTCTGCTAGTTGAGAAAGCAATATCTAGATTTCTTTTTCTAAGAGCTTCCTCAAGAGCTTGCTCTTTAGTTCTAGCCTGCGTAAAAAGATAAAACTGTCCATACTCTTCTTTATACTTATGCAATAATTTTTCCTCTAGTTCGCTATTTAAAACTATATTCCCATTTTCTAAAATATGTTTTACGGTAACACCTTTATTCTCTAGTTCACAAGCAACTAAAACAAACCTGTGACAATCAAAAGGGTCCTTTTCAGAACACATCAAAGCTATCCTGCAACCTTTCTTGATTTCCTGAATAATCTTATCCATGCCGTTAATAAAGTTCTTGGTCTGTCTTACTTTTGCATAATCTACTTTTCCATCTTGAAATAATAAATCCGGGTTAGTATACCTTCCGCCCAACTGATTTCCCATGTAAATATATAAAATATTATTGACTTTTAAATCCGCTGCGAGAAGTTCCCTATTAAATTGCGATGAATGTTGACTATAAGGCACGCTTCTTATATCTACTAAACTATCTATATCGTGTTTCTTTAATAATTGAATAAAACAATCTATACTATAATCAGAATGACCTATAGTAAAACAACTTAAAATTGGCTTCTTTTCTCTATGAATATTTGACATATTTAATTCAAATGACCTTTAACCTATTACCATATAAATTCCAAAAAAACCTTATCTTACTAGTATTGTTTTTATTATACTACGGCTTCTAATTAATTTAAAGCTATCTTTTTCCCTAAGGTATTGATCTAACAAAAATGTAAAATAGGGGCAATATATTATCCTTACTTTCTAGCTACTATAGTAGACACATCCGGAAACGATTTTTTTTCAAATATTTTCATTCGCTTGCATCCGCCACGCCTGTTTCATTGGTTAAAGCCTTTAACTCAAGACTTTCTATCTCTGGCAGCGATGCGCCAATTATCCCCTGCATATCGCCATACATCCTGGCTGTACTAGTAATCACTTTCTTAATCTGCTGCTCTCTCTTGGACCAAAGTTTCTCCATAGCTATCTTCTCTTTAGCTAAATCAGTGTTCATAGTGACAAATGCCTCTACAATAGCCTCTACCTTTTGCTTGAACTCTGTTCCAGAAAGGTAGTTATATATTGCCTCCATCTTTTCAGCCTTTCCAACCGCTGCCTGTTTAGCGCTGGCAACCTCTATAAGATTTACCCTCAGGGCACCGGCAACTGCTATGGCTAAAGGATAGCTGGTAACCCACACACCTTTGAACTGAGTAAATCCATTAATCTCTTTAGGCAGGACAATGCTCATCAAAACTGCTATATCAGCCTTTATTTCCCTCTGATCATCCTTTAATTTGTCTATCCAACCATCACTCCAACCTTTAGTGCGCTTTGACTCCCAAATAATAG